>MEQK01000019.1 GCA_001770175.1 Bdellovibrionales bacterium RIFOXYD1_FULL_55_31
GAAGCGATCCCGCAGCCGCGTTTCGCGGATTCGCGAAAAGCTTCTGCCCCTTGCGCGCCTGTTCCTCGTTGAGCTTTTCAAATTCCTTGATCGGGAGAATGGCTTCGCCGCGGACCTCAAGAAGACGTGGCAACGTCTTGCCCTCGATGTTCCGCATCCGAAGCGGGACCGCCCGGATCGTGTGAACGTTTGGACTGACGTCTTCGCCTGTTTCGCCGTCGCCCCGTGTTCCGGCTGAAACGAAAATTCCATTCTCATAGGTGAGGTTCAGAGAGAGCCCGTCAAACTTGAGTTCCACGAAATATTCGAGAGGAACATTGGGATCGACGTCCAAAAAACGGTGCAGCCTCTCATCGAACTGCAGGAATTCCTGCTCGCTTAAGGCGTTGGCGAGGGACAGCATCGGGACGCGGTGCCGGATTTTCTTGAACTCCTCGCGCGCACGCCCCCCCACTCGGAGAGTCGGGGAATCGCTCATGCGGAAATCCGGGTACTTCGCTTCAAGATCCTCGAGTTCACGATAGAGCTTGTCATATTCCGCGTCGGAAATTTCCGGATCATCGAGAACGTAGTACCTGAAGTCGTGATGGTGGATTTGAGCGGTCAGCTCCTGAATGCGCCGGGCGACGTCATTTTGCGAATGTTCGGTACTCTTCATGTGCGAACCAGCTTTACCTTGGATTTACGGCGTTGGGAAGGGGGCTCCGCGCATGCGGCGCGTTCAGGTTAGAAATAATAAATCAAACTCGGGGCGAAGGTGACCGTCTTCTGTGACAGCGTCGCGCCGTCCTGAAATTCAGCGTTGTTCGCGGTGATCTCCAACCCGCCGCGTATCGCTATTTTTGGAGCGTATCGATAGAGCGCGCCCATGAAGAAGCTCACTTGGGACGAGCTGTTTACCGATCCGGAAACATTCGTCGTCTCAGCTGCGCTCGGCAACAGCCCGAAATCAAGATTGAGCGTCGCGCTCCAATTCGAACGAATCGGGAGATCCCCCCCTACTCCGAAAAAGAACGCCTTGAAACCGATCGGCGTCGTCTGTTCCGTAACCGAAACGGGAAACGTGTAGGTGGCTGACTGATAACCCATCCTGACCCAGCCCTTCGGGCCGAAAAAGTTTCCATTCACGAGGTACGAGTAGCCGAGATTAAAGCGCCAGGCGGACATTGACGCCGATACGGAGCCCGCCGCGGTTGCTGCGCCGGTCGCCAGATCGTTCTGCGAGTAACTCGAAAAGCCATATCCAAAACCGAACTCGGTGAACCATTCACGATTCAGCCAGAGCTGAAGATCGGCTCTCGGGATGAGAAAGAGACCGGTCCCGCTCAAACCCGAAGATTCTGAACTGAGCTGGCGGGTAAAACTGCCCGCCCCAAGGCCGCCGCTAATCCAGCCCAGGCGGGGTGGTTCGTCGAGCGCTTCCTCCTCGGCCGCCGGTCGCGCGGCCGACCGAGCTGCGGGACCGACCGGCAGCGGCATGATCTGGACCACCTTTTGATAGCGGCCGATCTTGCGTCCGGGCTCTTCTTCGATCACCTTGCCGAAAGCGATCCGCTCGTCAGCTTCCTCGATTTCGACTCGGCCGACAGAGCTCAAGCGCCAGTCAACCACTGACTTCAGCAAGGGATGTTTCTTGACCTCATCCAGCGTGGCGATCAGAAGCGTGTCGCCTCTTTTGATATCGGCGTTCGCACCTATATCGATGGTCACGGATTGATTATCCCTGCCCGTGACCTGCGCGACGAAGGGGACTTTCGAGATCATCCGATCAAGAGCCTGATCAAGGGAGCCCCGAAGATCCCCAAGGCCCAAAGCACCGGACTCTTCTGTCTGGAGCGTTTCTTTTCCGCCCTTTTCTGAGCTTTCCTGCAGAACAAAACGGTCGCTGGACAGCAATTCCATTTGTGGCGAAAGCAACCACTCCAGAGTGAATCGATACTGCTTTCCCTCTTTTTGAATCGCGGTTCGAATGATGCTTTCGGCACGCGTCGCGCGCGCGAGCTGGCTCAAAATTTCGCGATCGTAGATAATCTTGCCGTACGGCAGCTTCGCCCGCGCAAGCACGTCATCGGCCTTCGAAAGGTCTTGAAGCTTGAAACGGCTCTGCCGCGAAAAATAGTCACGATAGGCGGAGGCGACGTAGTCGGCAAAAAGCCCGTCGACATTATCCAATGAACGCAGGAGGCCGACTGACTCGAGAGCGTACTTTCGGTCCAGCTCCGAAGTAGCGTGAGCTGAATTGGAGAACGCGCAAAAAAGCAAAAGAAACGCCGAAAGCAGCGCCCTGCGCGTTTTGGCAAAAGACCTGAAATCGAATCGGGTGCTATTAACCATCCAACCTTTGAGAAGGCATCGTCTCCTCGTAGAGCGCGATGAGCGTTTTGAGCTCTGCGATTTCCTTTTGTGCCCTCTGCAATTTGGCCGTCAACTCCAGGAACTTCGGATCGCCGATGGCTCGACTGTTGAGTTGTGAATCATCCGGCCCTTCGTCCAGAAGAAGGTAACGGCCGTTCTCTACTTTATAAAGAATCTTGTTCGCCTTGATGTGCCTGCGAAGAGTTGAAAGGCTGATCCCTTTCTTGCCCGCATAATCCATCAAAGGAATCCATTTGCCCGCCGCAGCGCATTTCGACATACGATCAATTGTATTTCCATGGGAGAGAATTTCAAGTAATCTCGCATTATGGCTATTACCCGACAAAAAGCCACGGACGAAAAAATCCAGATCGGTTCGAAAAGAAAAATCGCCTTCGTGTGCAGCGGAGGCGCCTCTAAAGCTGGAGCATTTCACTTGGGTGTTGCTCTCGCGCTTCAAGAACAAGGGTTCAAATTCTACGGTGGACTGAACCCAAAGGCTGGTCCCGTCCGGACCCCCCGACCCATGGAGATCTCGACCTATGTCGGCTCAAGCGCCGGGTCGATCATCGCGAGCTATCTCGCCGCTGGCTATTCGCTCGACAATATTTTCAATTCCTTCCTGACAAAGAGAATGCCTCTTACCGATCCGGCCGACATGACCCCCAAGGTCTTGCCCCGGCTCACCTACCCGACCATGCTGAAAATACGGCCCGGCTTGGCCGGCGAGCAGCTGAGGCAAGTCGCTTATCTCAAAAAGATCGTCTCCAATCTTTTCGACGGCAAATGGGAGGACGTGCTTCAACTCCGGTGGCTCAAGACAACCGGATTTTTTACCACAGCCGGAATTGAACAGTTCTTCCGGGAGGAGGTCCTGCCCTCAAACAGCTTTCATGATTACATTGCCGACCTTTTTATAGTCGCCACCCAGCTCAATCATTCCCGAAAAGTCGTTTTCGGAAAATACAGTTACCAGCCCCCCGCCCACGACCTCTCCTGCCAATATGACAACGACATTGTTATCTCGCAGGCTTGCGCGGCGAGCGCGGCACTTCCACCGCTTTACGCGCCTTACGCCATCAAGAACCGGAATGGGACCCCGATCCACTACATCGACGGCGAAATCCGCGACACGCTTTCGACACACGTCGCCGTGGACGCCGGAGCGGACCTCGTCATCGCCAGCTACACGCACCAGCCCTACCATTTCATGAAAGAGATCGGCTCGTTAACCGAATACGGACTGGCACCGATCGTGGTTCAGTCCATATTTCTCCTCGTCGAGCAGAAGATTAATAATACAATTCACAACAACGACATCCAGAGAAACGCGATTAATGCAGTGTCCCGGTACTGCAAAGAACAGGCGCTGACCGAGGAGCATCGCCGAAGAATTTGCGAAATTCTCGAAAAAGAGCTCCATCATCGTTCGGACGTCGACACGATCTATATTCACCCGAGTCCGACGGATGCCCAGGTGTTTTTCGGCGACAACTTCAGCCTTTCTCCAAAAAAGCTCTCAGAATACGTGAAAAGCGGTTTTCGCGCCGCCATCGAAGTTCTTTCCAAGTACCGTTTTGAAGATCGCAGGTCCGAACCGGTCATCGGAACCACTCGTTCCGGCGCCGCCGAGGGCGCTGTCAGCCAAACGTAGACTTTTCTGGCCTCAGATTCTGTTTGTGCTATCCTTAACAACGCACAACCATCTGCATACGTGTAGTAGCGCGTTGAACCGTAACATCCAGCAGTCTCGCTGAAAGGGCTACGTATGAAACTTTCCATGATCGACTACGGCATTATCGCCGTTTACTTCGTCTTTGTTCTGGGAATCGGCTTCCTGCTCAAACGCAGGGTGAAAAGCAGCGGCGACTTCCTGATGAGCGGCAAATCCATTCCGCTCTGGATCACAAGCCTCGCCTTTATTTCGGCGAACCTGGGAGCCCAGGAAGTGATCGGGATGGCCGCTTCGGGCGCGAAGTACGGGATCATGACGGCGCATTTTTACTGGGTCGGCGCTATTCCGGCCATGATCTTTCTCGGCGTTTTCATGATGCCGTTCTATTACGGCAGCCGCGCACGTTCGGTTCCTGAATACCTGAAACTGCGCTTCGATGAAAAAACGCGAAGCTTCAACGCCCTCTCTTTCGCCGCGATGACGGTGTTCTCTTCGGGCGTTTCCCTTTACGCTCTTGCGATCCTTCTTCAGTCACTCCTTGGCTGGTCCTTCGAAGTCTCGGTGTGGCTCTCGGGAGGCATCGTGCTCGCGTACATTCTGACCGGCGGACTCACGAGCGCCATTTACAACGAGGTTCTCCAGTTTTTCCTGATCGTGCTCGGGATTGCCCCTCTCGTGTTCGCGGGACTTCATCAAGTCGGAGGATGGTCCGGAATCGAACAGCAACTTCCGGCCGTCATGACCCACACCTGGCAAAACATGGGCTCGGCGGCGGATAATCCGATGGGCGTGAATATGTTCCAGATGGTCATGGGTTTGGGCTTCGTGCTCTCGTTCGGTTACTGGTGCACGGACTTCCTCGTCGTTCAGCGAGCGATGGTCGCGCATAACATGTCGGCCGCGCAGCGCACGCCGATCGTGGCAGCGGTGCCAAAAATGCTCATCCCGTTCATCGTGATTCTTCCCGGCCTGATCGCTCTCGTTCTCACGAAGACCGACGGGAGTTTCGCGCTTCCGCTAAAACCAGACGGTCGGATGGATTTCGACATGACCTTGCCGGTCATGCTTTCACATTACTACCCCACGGGACTCCTCGGCATCGGCCTCACGGCGCTGATGGCGTCCTTCATGTCCGGAATGGCCGGAAACGTGACCGCCTTCAACGCGGTCTGGACTTATGACATTTATCAGACGCACTTCAAAAAGAACGCGCCGGACAAGCATTATCTTTGGGTCGGTCGAATGGCGACGCTCTTCGGGATTCTGCTCTCCGTCGCGACGGCATACCTGGCCAGGAGCTTCAATAACATCATGGACCTCCTCCAGCTCGTTTTCGGCTTCGTCAACGCTCCGCTTTTCGCGACATTCCTCCTTGGGATGTTCTGGCGGAGAACAACGGGTCACGGCGCTTTCTGGGGACTGCTATCGGGAACCGTCATGGCAGCCATTACCCAGGGAATCACGATTGCAGAAGGAAAAGGCGGCTGGATGCTGTCGACCCCGGTTCACGAGTTTTCGTCCGCGATGGCGCAGGCTTTCGCGATCGCGATCGTCGCCTGGACCTCGTGTTTCGTGATCACGATCCTGATCAGCCTTGCCACCAAAGCAAAACCCGCTGATGAACTCCGTGGTCTCGTCTACAGTCTGACGGAAAAGCCGAAAGAGACCGGGGTTGCCTGGTATCTCAGACCGGCACCCCTGGCTGGGGCCGTGTTGGCTGCCGTGATCGCTCTTAACTTCGTGCTGAGGTAAAACATATGAACTTGATGCAAAAGTATCTGGATGACCTGCGATTCATCATCGGCGCACTGTTCATGATCTTCGCGCTGATTCTAATGGTTCTCGGGATTACCGAACCGGTGGTCCCCGGCAAACTGAACCTGAATCTCTATACAGGGCTCTTCATGGGCCTCTTTTCCGGCGGAATGCTGTTCTTCTCGATTCGCGATCAGCTGAAAGCCGAAGAGAGCTCCAAAAAGAAGGACGTTTCAGTAGCGCTTTAGTTTTCTGGTTCGCTTGGCCTGGATAATTTCGGTAGCTGATTCGACGATTTCGGTACGATGCACCGATTTCCAGAAATGCCACTGGAGCAGGGCCAAGCCGACGACCTCGGCACCGATCATGACCGGCTGAAACACGGTCGCGACCTGCTCACCGATCGTCCGATAGGGAAGGACAGGGAAACGTGTGCCCAGGAATGGCCAGAGAAGTGCCAAAAGACCTTCGGAACTCGGGTTCGGCACAAACCGGTCGACAAAATTGTCGAGCAGAAGATGACTCGCGACGCCTAGGGCGAGAGCGGCAAAAACACGGGATCGAATGGCAAGCCCGACAGCCCACAAGGTTGCGCAAAGCAGGGCAGTATGACCGAACGTCCGTGTTCCGGTGATGAGCCCTGGGGCCAAGCCGGAATAAAAAAGCGGCTTATCGACCAAATCGGGAAGCATGGTCCCAACCAGGAGAACACCAAAAGGTAACCCCCTTTTCCAAGGACTCGCGAGCTTGCTGCCTATTCCGAGATGCCCAAAGAGAATCACACCTCGATAGTAGCTCGAACGAACCTTCATTTTCGAGCCAAAACGCCAGAAAGGCATCATTGAAGCGTTTGCCTGATATGCTAGAGTACTCGGATGGCCCAAAAATGGTGGGTCCTTGCGGCGGTGGCATGCGGAACCTTCATGGCCACCCTGGACTCGAGCATCGTCAACATCGCGCTTCCCACCCTGACGAAGGACTTCGGCGCGCCGTTACATCAGGTAAAATGGGTCGTGGTGGTCTATTTACTTGTGATCACCTGTCTTCTTCTTCCCTTTGGGCGCCTCTCCGATCAACACGGGCGAAAGCCGGTATTTCAACTTGGGTTCCTGATATTTACGATAGGATCGGCGCTTTGCGGACTCTCACCCTCCCTCGGAGCTCTCGTCGCTTCGAGAGTGGTCCAGGCACTCGGCGTTTCCATGCTGATGGCAAACGGCCCGGCGATCATAACGGCGGCGTTCCCGTTCCGTGAACGCGGAGCCGCGCTCGGAACTCTGGCAATGGTGGTCAGCACGGGACTCGTTTCGGGCCCCAGCGTCGGCGGGTTACTCATCACGGAATTCGGCTGGCGCAGCATTTTTTGGGTCAACATCCCCATCGGGATTGTCGGCATTGGGCTCGCACAACATTTTTTGAGCCGCGATCGGATACCGCGGGAGAAAGCGCCTTTCGATTGGGTCGGAGCCTTTCTTCAAACCATTTTTCTGTTCTCGTTCATCATCCTCTTTGACCCGCCGGACATCTCGATTTCAGGAAGTCTGCCGTTGGCCGGTTCGCCGTGGTTCTTCGGGATTCTGTCAGTCCTGTTCGGCGCGGCGTTCATCAAAGTGGAATCGGAAGCAAAAGCCCCCCTGTTTGATCTGTCACTGCTCAAAATCCGGGTTTTCTGGGCCGCGAATCTGGCCAGCCTCCTGATGTTCGTGTCTTTTTCGTCCGTTTTTGTTTTGATGCCTTTCTTTCTCGAAGAAACCCTGCATTTCGCACCTCATAAGGCCGGTCTCTTCATGACCGCGATTCCACTCACCACTTTCGTGATCGCCCCGATTGCCGGCCGCCTCTCGGATCGTGTCGGCAGCCGCTGGCTGAGTTCAATCGGCGCGCTGATCGGCGCAGTCGGCCTTTTTGGAATGTCGGGCGTCGTCGGGCCGGGGCTGCACAGTACGATCGGCCCAGCCGCGATCGTGGTCGCCTTATCGTTCGCGGGACTGGCGACCGGCCTTTTTCAAGCACCGAACAATAACGCGATCATGGGCGCCGTTCCGGCCAACAAGCTGGGTGTCGCATCAGCCCTGCTCGCCACCGTTCGCAACCTGGGCCTTGTTACGGGGACAGGCCTGGCCACGACACTCTTCACCTGGCGTCACAAGCTCAGTAACGATTTTATCTCGTCACTTCACATGGTCCATGCCGTCTCAGGATGCCTGGCAATTCTCGCCATGATATTCTCTTTCTGGAAAGGATCCGGAAAACGCTCGGAGCACGAAGACGACTCATGATCTGGAAACCGCGCGAAAAACAACTCACCGCCGAAGAGGCCATCGCCCTCGCGAAGAAAGAACTTCGCCCGCTCTGGTTCGGCTCCGAACCTCTTTTGGCGGCCATCAATCACCAGGGCGGAATCACCGCACACCCGCTGGACCCGGCGTTCAGCAGTCGCGGTTGGGTAATTCTCTTCATTGATCCCACGAGCTTCGCCGGAGAAAGCACGATTACTTACGCCCGGGAATGGCATCGCCGATACGATGCGCTGAATCTCGGGTTTTTGCTGGTGCTTAGATTTCCTTACCCGGACGTCTACTCCCGAACCTCGATAGAAGACAAATTCATCGCGTTGCACCGTATCGAGTTTCCCGTCGCCCTTGATGGCGACGGCCTTTTGTCGGCATCATTCGGCGCTTCCGAGACTCCGAAAATGGTCCTCACCTACCAGCAAAAGAATCATTTCGAAAAATCCGGACTTCAATGGTTTCCAGAGGGTGAATCGAGAGTTCAGGAGTTTCTCAGAGCGAATGACCCCGGCCTGCCGCTTCCCCCCGTTTTCTCCCCTCAGCTCAAACCCGGGAATGACAACTCCAAGCTGGAATTGGGCAGCACTCATTTCAAAGCCCTCAGGAGAATCGAAACCCTGCCCGAAACCAGCCCCTCGGGCGTGCCACTCTTCACGGGGAAGTGGGACCAGACCGCTGCATCCATCAGCACCGCGGATCCCGAGGCCAAAATCGCGATTCACTGTCCTTCGTCAAAGCTCTCCCTGATCGCGAGATCGATGCTTAAAACAGTCGAGCCGGCTTCCATTTCGATTCAAGTCGACGGAATGCCCGCGTTCGAGGAGTTCTTCGGTGCGGACCTGCAACAGGACGATGATGGAAGAACTGTCGCTCGAGTGGGCTCCGCTTGGCTCTATCGCGTGCTGGACCGTCTTCCGGCCAAAAACCGGCAAGTCACGATATCTTTTCCCGAAGCAGATCGCGTCCGGGTCAGTCTCTACGGCTTGCGGTTCGGGGAATAATCAGAATGCGCCAGCTTTAAACATTTCTCCCACCACGCTCTCGCGGGTCCCGCGCTCTCCCCAGCAAGTCGCGTTCTTATTTTTTCGAAAAGGCGTCCGCCGAGCCCGGAAGAATCGAGCGCAAGCGCATTACCGAGTGCAATCGCGAGATTTCGGCTGAATTGTTCCGGTTTCACACGATCAAGAGCGCAGTCCCGGACGCGCTCACGATATTCATCGGGTGATTCCTCGAGCAAGGCCTCCCACGTCAGAGTTGGACAAAGATCCCGGGAATCCCGGGCAACGGCAGCACGGCTTATTCTGATATTAAACGGACACGCCTCCTGACAAACATCGCAGCCCGCGATCCAAGTGCCGAAGGAATGCATTTGCTCGGTGACAAGTTCGCCCCGATATTCGAGCGTCCAGTAGCTCACGCAAAGACGTGAATCGAGAGTCGTGCCCCGTTTCAACGCCTTTCCGGGACAGGCCTGCAAACAGCACTGACAATGACCACAAGAATCAGGCACTATCTGGGGCGCCTGTCCGGTTTCGTGGTCCAGGAGCACGAGCCCGAGGAAAAGATAACTTCCGAGTTTCGGATGGATGAGAAGCGTGTTTTTCCCGATCCAGCCCAGGCCCGCCAGGCATGCCCAGGCCCTTTCGAGTACCGCGCTCGTATCGACGCAAACTTTCCAACCGAGTGGCGCGCGAACGGGAGATTGAGCCGACTCGACCCACCTCATGTTGACGGCGGTCATCAGCCGCTCCAAACGGTCCGCGACCTCACTGTGATAATCCCGCCCTCTCAGGTAACGCGCGAAACGAGGACCTCGGGCCGGATCCTCCGCTCCAAGCGGCCGAGGATCATAGGGGACCCCCACGCAAAAAACGCTCTTGGCCCCGGAAAAAACGCGCCGTGGGTCTGCTCTTCGTTCCTTACCTCTTGCGAGATAGGACATGGAGCCCGCCATACCAGCCTCGAGCCAACGCGAAAAGGAATCGACATGCTTTTGAAACTCCTCGTTCGCGAGTCGGATATCCACGGCTCCGAAGGTCGCGAAATCAGCGGACCGAGCTTCTTCATTCAAAATTTGATTCAACTCGCGGCAGGATGTTGCACAAGAACTTTCGTTCATAGAGCTAAACGACCCGGCCAATCCAATCGTAAGGAAGAGCTTCCGTGATCTCGACTTGAAGAACGTCCCCCGGGTGAATGTCCGAAACGTTTCTGGTACCGAGATCATTAATGAGAACGTGTCCGTCGATTTCCTGGGCTTGGCCCGCGGTTCGGCCCTGAATCAGGAGATCGCTTTCCGGGCTTGGGCCCTCGACGAGAACGGAAACCGTTTTTCCGACGAGCTTCTGATGCCGTTTGAGCGACTGCTTGCGCGCCAAATCGTCCAAAATTTTCAACCGGCGGCGCTTCGCTGCGGGCTTGACCTGGTCTTTCATTTCAGCGGCGGGAGTCCCTTCTTCTTGTGAATAGCGAAACAGACCGACATGATCCAGATCCAGTGAGATGAGATCGTCGCAAAGTTCCTTGAATTCTCCCTCGGTTTCACCAGGCAAGCCGACAATGATCGACGTCCTGATCACGAGGTCCGGTATGCTCTCGCGCAATTTGGTCACGAGGCCGAAGAGCCGCGCTTTCGTGAGCTTTCGGTTCATCGCTTTCAGTAATCGATCCGCCGTGTGCTGAATCGGCATATCGAGATATTTCACTATCTTCGGTTCGGAAGCGATAATCGAGATCAGCTCGTCGGAGAAATCATCCGGATAAACGTAATGAAGGCGGATCCATTCGATTCCGTCGATTTTGCAAAGCTCGGGTAACAATGTTTCCAGACGCTCCCGATACTTCCATTCCATTCCGTATTCAGTGAGGTCCTGGGCGACAAGATTCAACTCGCGCACCCCGTTCTTGGCCATCCCGGTCGCCTCTTCGACGAGGGATGCGACGGTGCGCGAGCGGACATTGCCTCGCAACTTCGGGATAATACAAAAGGAGCAACGCCGGTTGCACCCCTCTGAAATTTTCAGAAAAGCGCTGTAGGACGGCCCGGTATGCAGCCTCGGGTCTTTTTCGGTGTGGATAAACGCGGGTTGATCAATATACGAACGCCGCGGAACCGGGTCGCCCCGTTCAAGACTCTTCCGGGCGGAATCGAGAAACTCCGTAATCCGATGGTACTGCCCCGTGCCGACGAAGAGATCGACCTCAGGCATTTCGTTTTCAAGTTCTTTAGAATAGCGCTGCGGCAGACAACCCGAGGCCACGAGCAGCCTGCAGCTCCCGGTTTGCTTCATCTCGGCGAGTTCGAGAATGATCTCGATCGATTCCTCTTTCGAGGTCTCGATAAAAGAACAGGTATTGACGATGATGACTTCCGCATCCTCACGCTTCTGGGTGATGATGTAGCGGTCGCGTTGCAACAGTCCGAGCATGACTTGAGAATCAACGAGATTCTTCGGGCATCCGAGACTGACGAAATAAAGCAGGGATTTTGGGTTATTACTCATGACCTCGGACGACCGCCGGCCTCCTCAGTTCCTGAAGTTTCCGAACTGCATGGGAACCTTGAGCTGATCCTGCTTTTCCCTGAGAAGGGCGATCGCGGCTTGGAGGTCATCCCTGTTTTTTCCCGTAACCCTGACCTGCTCGTCCTGGATCTGGGCCTGCACTTTCAGCTTGCTGTCTTTGAGCGCGGCAATGACTTCCTTGCCTTTTTCCTTTGAAATACCGGCTTGAATGGCGACCACCTGACGGACACTGCCACCGAAGGCGGGCTCAACCGGCTTATAGTCGAACGACAGGAGCGAGATGCCGCGCTTCACCAGTTTGCCCTGCAAAACGTCCACGACGCTATCGAGTTTGCCTTCCTCGCTGCACCAGAGCGTGACGGTCTTCGCTTTCTGGTCAAGTTTGATCTCTGTTTTGATCCCCTTGAAATCGAAGCGCTGCGAGATTTCCTTCGTCGCCTGATTGATCGCGTTATCGAGTTCCTGCCAGTTCATTTCTGATGAGACATCAAACGAGGGCATAGTTCAGTTCCTTCTTTTCACGCTGTATATAAACAGGGACTTAATAGATCAACCGCAATATCCCGTCCTTGTGCTCGGGCGGAAGATGGGGAATATGGGTCAACAACCGGACTGCCGCGCAAAGCGTGTCAGCGCCAAAAGAGTCCTGCCATGCGACCGACCCTCCGGTCCGCAGGGATTCCTCTTTCACCACGCTACCGAACCGAAGCGGACGATCCGCCCCCCCTTCTATATAGTTGGCCAGAAAAACAAGGTGAAAGCGGACGATTTTTCCCCCATTCTCAACAAGATACAAATCGCTGTTGTTTTTGCCGTGGTACCAGTGCGGCGTACCCTCGGGATTTGCTTCAAGTGATTCGGGCCCGACATACTGCATCTCAGTTCCAGACAGCTCAGCGGTCAGGTAACTCTGTATCGCTCCGCTCAAATCGCGAGGGACCTCCTGAAACGCGCAGCCCACGACGGCTTCGGACAGGTGAACGGTTCGGAGGACGAGTTTATAACTGACTTCGTGGATCACGAGGTGTCCGCGCATGAGGTCCCCGATGCTCGGCAACCGGGCGAGCGCGCTCTGCAGACCCTCAACATGCGTTGAACCCGGTGCGCTCGGGATCCCCGCTGTGGTCGAGGCACCCGGGATCAGGCCGATTCCCGTGCTGGAAAGGTTCGCCACGGCAATGACACTGTGCCTGGTGAAGAGCTCCAGCCGAAAACTGATCCGATGCAGCGGGAGCAGGCGCACCCGCGGCGCGCGAGGCGGAAGAGGACGGGCGACAGCCTCCAGCGTCAGATTTTTACGAAGCAAATTGCCGAACAGCTTGGCTAGGTACATCCTGTCATTAGAAAAAATCTTACCCATTCGGGCAAGCAGAAAAGACAGCCCACTCCGGACCATGCTATAGAGGCTTCCGCCATGGAAAAAGATCTCGTTTGTGGAATGGATGTCGACCCGAAGACCGCCCAAAACAAACTCGAGCACAACGGAAAGGTCTACTTCTTTTGCAATCCCGGCTGCTTACGGAAATTTCGGGAAAATCCAGAACGGTACCTCGCTCAAGAGCGTCCCGCGAAACCCGAAGAGCATCAGGCGGAGCGAACGGACATCGTCTATACGTGTCCGATGCATGCTGAAATCAGGCAGATTGGACCCGGGTCCTGCCCGATCTGCGGCATGGGCCTGGAACCCGCCGAAGTCACTTCAGAGGAAGTCATCAATCCGGAACTCATCGACATGAGCCGGCGTCTCTGGATCAGTGGAGCGTTCACGATACCCCTCGTTCTGTTCGGAATGGCCGAAATGTTCCTGCCAGCGATAAGTGAGATTCACCCTCGGAGTTATCTTTGGATACAGCTTCTTCTTGCGACTCCTGTCGTGCTCTGGGGAGGGTGGCCATTTTTTATCCGGGGTTGGGACTCAATCCGGACGAGAAACCTAAACATGTTCACGCTCATTGCGATGGGAACGGGCATCGCCTATCTGCAGAGCGTGTTCGCCGTACTGGCGCCGGGAGTTTTTCCCGATTCTTTTAGGGGAGAGCATGGAAATGTGGCGGTCTATTTTGAATCCGCCGCCGTCATCGTGACGCTCGTCCTACTTGGGCAGGTGCTTGAACTCAGAGCAAGAGGGCGAACCAGCAGCGCCATACGCGCGCTCATGAACCTGGCTCCGCCGAGTGCACGTAAAGTGCTTTCGAACGGGACTGAACAGGACATTCCGCTCCTGGAAGTCGCGCGAGCGGACCTTCTTCGCGTGAGGCCTGGTGAAAGAATTCCAGTGGACGGAACCATTCTGGAAGGCCAGACCACGGTGGATGAATCCATGGTCACTGGCGAATCCGTTCCCGTTGAAAAATCCGCAGGAATGTCGGTCATCGGTGGCACGGTCAACGGAACGGGCGCCTTCGTCATGCGGGCCGATCACATCGGCAGCGAGACCCTTCTCGCGAGAATAGTAAAAATGGTTTCAGAAGCACAGCGGAGCCGCGCTCCGATTCAACGGCTCGTCGATCGCGTCTCGTCCTATTTCGTTCCCGCGGTCGTTTTGGTTGCCGTTCTGACGTTCGGGATCTGGGCCGTCATCGGCCCCTCGCCGAAAATGGCCTACGCTCTCCTGAACGCGATCGCCGTCCTGATCATCGCCTGTCCCTGCGCTCTCGGCCTGGCTACCCCCATGTCCGTCATGGTTGGCGTCGGTCGCGGCGCCCGCTCGGGCTTACTGATCAAGAGTGCCGAGGCCTTGGAGCGTCTTGAACGAATCGACACGCTCGTCTTCGATAAAACCGGAACCCTGACCGAAGGAAAACCCCGACTCATCGATTTCGTGTTGGTCGACTCGGCGAAGGATGAACGCGACCTTCTTCGCCTCGCCGCGAATCTGGAAAAAGTGAGCGAGCACCCGTTTGCTTCAGCGTTGATTCACGCCGCAAAAGAACGCGGAATCGATCTTTCGGCAAAGGTCTCCGAAGCGCGTTCGATCACCGGCAAAGGCGTCGTCGGGAATGTCGAGGGCGAGATCGTCGCGATCGGCAATGCTGAACTTTTTCGGGAACTGAAAATCGAATTTCACCCCAGTGTTCCCGAAGGCCCGGGTCTTTGGCTGGCGGTCGGCGGCAAGATCGCCGGGAGGCTGGACTTTGCCGACCCGATCAAGGAGTCCGCGCGAGATGCCGTTCGCGCTTTGCGCCGGGAAGGGATCCGACTCGTCATGCTCACGGGAGACCGTCGCGCGACAGCGACCGCCGTCGCTCAAAGCCTGGGGCTTGATCAGGTTGAGGCCGAGATGCAGCCCGGCACCAAAGAGGCTGTCGTAAGGCGGCTTCGTCAAGAAGGCCACATCGTCGCAATGGCCGGCGACGGCGTCAATGACGCCCCCGCACTGGCGCAGGCGGATGTCGGCATCGCCATGGGCACGGGCACGGACGTGGCCATGCAAAGTGCGGGAATCACCCTGCACCGGGGAGACCTCCGCTCGATCTTGCGAGCCCTCCAGCTCAGCCGAAAAACAATGCGGAACATTCGTCAGAATCTTCTGCTCGCGTTTGTCTACAATGTCGTGGCGATTCCAATCGCGGCCGGGGCACTGTACCCCGTTTTCGGGCTGCTGCTCAGTCCGATGATCGCGAGCGCGACGATGAGCCTGAGTTCTGTCTCGGTGATCAGCAACGCGCTCCGGCTCCGTAAGATCGAACTCGGCTGAAGGAATGCCCCCGGGTACTTTAAGCTACTTTTTGATCCCGCCCGATCGACTTACCGCCCTCCTCTGGACCGGACGGTCGGGGCGCAAACTCGACCTTGATCATGTTTTCATGCATCCTCTTGGGAACCTCGGGAACCAGCCCCTTTCCGGTTCTCAGGACTTTTCCCATCCAAGCGATCAGATCCTGCCGCCAGCTGACGGTTCCCCTGGTTTTCACGCCGGCAAGCTTCAAGGCTCTCGTTATTCTTCGAATGGCGCGTGCGCTCTCCCGGCTGTGGATGAATTGAATGCCGTACCCCGGCACCGGAGACGGACGAAAATAGACGACTCGACCACTCGCGGTGAAACCCTCTCCAAAAAAGGTGACCGAGAGTTGAACCGGCAGATCATTCAAAAGAGTTTTCGAAGTCTTTACGAAAATACCGCCTTCGGCGATGTCGGTCACCACACAGTGCTTCTCGCCTTCGCGATCACGAACGCGACAAAGCAGGCGCACGAGATACCGGGGTTTCGACTCCCACCATCGGATTCGGGGATCCGAATAGGTTGCCCACACGGCAGGCAAAAGGAAATAGGCGACGAAGGCGATATCGAGAAACACGGTTATGATCAAAAGCGCGAGCGGAAAGGCTTCAGGCGCCTGATGCCAGGCCAGGAAATTCGAGTAGACCGTGTCGGCAGCAACCGCCAAAAATACGGGATAGCTCCACTTTTTACAGGCGTAGATCGCCACTCCCGCGACCGGTATCAAAACGAAGAAATCAATCAGCCCCCACCAGCTCGCGGTCTGGAGCAGGGTAACGAGATAGATCCAAGGATGCACGTCCTGTAATGCGGCACTCAGGAACACGTTTCCGATCGGTCCGAGCAGATGAAGCATCGCAAGAATGACAATAGGCCATGGACGTAGTCTCACGCGTGCTATTCGGCAGTTTTTGCAAAAAACTTAATCCAAAATGCCGCATGACTTCACCGGATCGGCACTTCGGGGATGATAAAATCAATCTTTTCCAACGGGATCGGCTTTTTTGTCACGACCCGGCCGGTACGGACCAAACGCGTGAATATGTCGGGACCGCAGTTCCGGCAACGGATAAACATCAAACTGGGGCCTTCAAGAAGCTTGGCGTTCTCCAGTGTTTCAAGGACCACTCCTTTCCCGAGATTCCCCTGCTCGAGCAACATTCGAACTTCCTGCGGCGTAACGGCCCGAAGATGACCCGATGCGGGCAACTGCCTTCGAATGGCTTGAGCGAATTGATTCGCCACTTGAGCACTTCCGGATCCTTTCGCTCGCAGCAGGGAGTCAGCCAGACGGCGATTCTGCTCAACCATTTTTTCGAAGAGTTTGCCCGTCCGAAGCCGCTGAAGAGAACTGGTGACAGCGCGCAGCTCCTTGAGTTTGAAATTCACACTCGGGGTGACCCTGACTCCGGAAAGCCTCAGGAGTTGCCGGGCAACGCAGGATCGCAAGTCTCGCGCGACGCGAGGAGCGGAATGGTTCACCGTGAATTTCGGCGGCGAACCGCCCGCGCCCTGAAGGGCAGCGCCAGATGGCGGATCACCTCTCGCGGAGGTAATCGTTCTATTCAGACTCCGTTCCAAAAGATATTTCTCGTATTTTGAATTCTTCACGATTCGATCGTAGGTCCTGATACCGGCTTTCGGGTCGAGCTCCTCCAGGTACTCCGCCATTGCGACATGTTTTGGATTTTGGAGCCACTGACTGCCGAGCTTCATCTTTTTATTGAATTCCTCGGCCGCAACAGGGGACAGACCGCGGTCGACGAAGTCCGAAATTTCCGTCAAATCCTTGTACGTTTTTGCGAGTTCGGTCAGCTCGCCGCTTGGGGTGAGCATTCGATGTTTTTTAAAGAAATCACGCAAGACCATCTCATCAAGCCCGTTGAGGTCGTCGACCGCTTGGCGACCTCCCGCCGGCAGGATTTGATGATATTTTTTCCAGAGGCTTCGATCAACGGGCTCCATGCCCTTTCGCAAAATGGATCGGTTGTTCTTCTCGTAGTCGTGAAGGGCCGCGAATTCTTCAAGAAGCTTACGATCCACGCCGGGGAGCTCCCCCGCGAAGCGATCATAAAGAGCAAGCGTCAGCTTACGGACGCGCTGGATATGAGCCCGGTTGTGAATCCTGAGACCGCTTTGGGTGCGAACGTAAACCGTGTCCGTCCGGATGGCATCGGCACCGAATGCAACCGCGATCAACAGAGGACACCCGAGTGTCACAATGACGGTCAAAAAAGGCCATCCCCTCACGAACATCCCCCGTCCGTAAATTATAGGGTGAACAGCCAGAAATAGCTCCAACTTTCAACGAAACGGATTTCAGACACTTTTCAAGCACCTGGGCTTTGGTCTAGCGGCAAAAATGTAATATAGTTATTGTATGCCTATTTCAGCCGTTTCCGTTTCAATCTTGATCGCCCTTCTCTTTGCTCTCCCTAACGCCGCGTGCGCGCATAACACTGACTCCTGCGCAAGAGCGGCGCTCGCGAAAATGCGCTTCGGATTCAGATCCTCGTCCGAACGTTCAGTCAAACAATTCACCCTTTCCAACCAAGAGCTCGCGCTCAACAAGCGCCCCGACGGCGCATGGATGGCTGGCGAGAAGTGGCCGGGAGTTTGGACCCGGGATATCTCCTACAGCAGTGAGCTATCCCTCGGACTGATCGATCCAGACGCGACCAAAAAGAGCCTGATGGCGAAAGTAAAGAACGGAAAAATCATTCAGGACGTGGGCACCGGAGGCAGCTGGCCTGTCTCAACCGATCGGATGACCTGGTCACTCGGGGCGTGGGAAGCCTATAAAGCAACCGGTGACCGAAAGTGGCTGGAAGACAGCTACAAAATTCTCAAGAAAAGCATGGATGTTGATCTCCAAACGATTTTTGACAAAAAGACGGGGCTTGTTCGCGGCGAGCAATCATTCCTGGACTGGAGAGAACAGTCCTATCCTCCTCATGTCGAGTCCGCCGACATTTACAATTCGCTGTCGCTCGGAACCAATGCGGTTCATTATCGCGCGCTCAAAATCCTCGAAGAGATGGCGGAAACTCTGGGGGACCGTGCCGCGGCGGGGAAATACGGAGAGCTCGCCGCCAAGCTCAAGAACGCCATCAACAAACATTTTTGGAACGAGGAAAAAGGGTACTACAGTCAGTATCTTTACGGTTACGGCGACCTGAGGACCGCCTCCGACAAAAGCGAATCCCTGGGCGAGACCCTCACCGTTCTATTCGGAATCGCCGACGAGAGCCGCGCGAAGACAATCATCGAACGCATGCCCGTATTGGCGGAAGGGCCGAGTTCGTTTTACCCGCAGAATCCGGGCATTCCCTCTTATCATAACAACGGGGTTTGGCCTTTTGTCGTGGGTTACTATCTCCGGGCCGGAGCCAAGGTCAAAAATGAAAAAGCCGTCAATCTTGCGATCGACTCGATCTGGAACGCCGTCGATCGATACGGAACGAATAAGGAAAATTTTGAAGCCGTGACACTCAGCGCGGCGAAGACTGTTGTCAACTCAGACCGGCAACTCTGGAGCGTCGCTGCGAACAAGGCTATCTTTTACCGGATTTTTTTCGGGATGGATCTCGAAAAGGACGCCCTGAAGTTCAACCCCTTCATTCCGAAAAAACACGAGGGGGTTCATCAGCTTCAAGGTTTTAAATACGCGAATTCCCTGCTCGACATCAAAGTTTCCGGCTGGGGCGACGGGATTCAGTCCTTCAAACTGGACGGAAAGGAGCTGGCATCCGCCGAGCTGCCTTCGAATCTCACCGGCAATCATTCTGTCGAAATCGTCATGAACAAAAAAATGGCCCCTTCGAAAATCAACCAGGTCGAGAACCGATTCGCGCCCGCGGCCCCCGCGGCGAAGCTGGAGGCGAATCGGATCGTCTGGCCCAAGGTAGACTCCGCCGAAAAATATCAGATCTTCAGAAATGGCAAACTCCTCGGCTCGACCGACGAACTGAGCTATCCAGTCAGCGCTTCCGGCGATTCGCTGAATTTGTACGAGGTAAGGGCCGTTGACCGGGAAGGCTGGCAATCGTTTTTCAGCAAGCCGATCAGAACGGAGGGCGATTCCAAGATTCTTCTGGCCGAAGGACAAGCACATACCGGCCGCAATAACTTCGTGCTCACCACGAAAGGCGATCACCCGGAAATCAGCTACAACGTGACTACCGAGAAGGCAGGAGAGTATTACCTCGATGCGCGCTATTCGAACGGCGAAGGCCGGATTGAAGGCTGGGGCGAGGACGGGAACAAATGCGCCATTCGCTCCGTATTCGTTGATGGAAAGCGAGTTGATGCTCTCGTCATGCCGCAACGAGGTCTTAAGGATTGGAAAGACGCGGGTTACACAAGCCCGATCCGTTTGACCCTGAACAGAGGGAAGCACAAGATCGTCGTCAAATACACCGAACTGGACGAGAACATGAACGGCGAGCGTAATAAGGCGTTGATTCATCATTTGCGACTCACGCGTTCGGAGTAAGGCTGGCCAGTGATACCTGTAACCCTCGGGCGCCGAGGCTTCATAGCCGTTTTCTTGCTCTGTTTTTCGCCTGCTTACGCGCAGGCCCCGAAATGCGCGGCTCAGCTCGAGCAACTCGTCCGCGAGACCGAAACTCAGCGGCTCCACGAACTCTATTATTTGATTCCAGATGGTACCAGAGACCCGAAAACCGGGGACATCACGCTTGATCTGACGCGCTCCAAAACTCTCCTTCTGCCGGAACTGAAAAAACGCGGCTTTGTGCCGGATGAAGTCGTTGTTGAACTGGATCGCCAACGATTCTTCCAGATCCCCGAGGGGCAAAACACGATTCGGATCAAAGCCGGGCCGACCAATCGGATGCGCGACTGCCGAATTGTATTCAAGCAAGACGGCAAGGAAGTTCACGTCACCGAAACACGCCTATTTGAGAGCACGGACTTTCCCGTGGTCGACAAGATAGATTACGCGAAATACCCCCTTCCGGAATGGCGCGTTCCCGATGAATTCGCGAAACGCAAAGGTATCGATCCCGAGTTGGTTCGGCTCTCGGCTCAACTCCAACGCGAAAACATCAACTGGACGATCTCAGATAAAGCCAGTCCGGCGCTCAAAAGAGCGTTCGAGAAATACGGGTCTGACCTGAAGCTTTCGATCACATTCGGTCGGGACAAGAGGACCCCGACGGCGATCAGTATTTATAACCAGAAAACCCGGAAATCGCTCCCGGCAAGACTGGAAGACATTCACATCACGGGCGGGGCGGCCTTCAACTGGAATTTTTTTGATTGGGATTCGGAATTCGTGAAACGCTATCTCCGGTTTTTTGACGGCTGGCTCGCCGAGAAGATGCGCAAGTTCAAACTCAAAACCCAAGAGCCGAATGGCGCTGTTCCTCGAGAGCTCCGGGCGAACATGACTTCTTATCATCGCGAGCACAACGTGAAGCTCGGAGAAGTCACTCCGAACCGGGAGTATTTCAACCCACCCCTCACGGGCTGGTCCGAACGACAGGTGCTTCGCTGGGATCCGGCCAAGGCCGGTAAAGTCCTCCCGGAGATGATCCAGTCATCGGAAAAGCAAAGAGCATGGCTCCTGAAACATCATTCGGTAACGGATGAAAACCGCAAGCTCATCGGCTTTCGTTGGACGAATCTCGGCAGTGGCCGCGACAATGCCGCGCGTGGACTCGACGAAGGCGCGCTCGGGGTGGACCTGATCACCTACTACAAAATGATGATGGATCAGGAACGGGAATTCCATCTCATGCTCGGAAACTGGAATAAGGCCGAAGAAATCGGAAAAGCGGCGGACGAACTCAAATCCATCATCAACCAGAGATATTGGAGTGACAAATACGGGATGTACGTCGATCTTGTCGCATCCGGGAAGAGCTGGAAGCAGGACTCGAATCTCGCGGCCACGGGCTTCTGGCCCGCCATGGGCGGAGTGCCGGACGAAGCGAAAATGGAGCGCATGATTCAAGACAACTTGAGGAACCCGAAGCGCTTCGGTGGTGATTTTCCCCCCAGTACGAGCAAGGACAGCCCCCACTACAATCCAGCGGGGCACTACTGGCGCGGGGGCGGCTGGCCGCCCGACTTCGTATTTTTTGGCGACCTGCTTTTCGAAAATGGCAAGCGCGCGGAAGCCGCAAGGCTCCACGGCGATGTCCTGCGTTCCTACACTATGGCCTCGAAAGCGTATCAGAACGGTGACAGTCCGCGAGCATGGATCAACGGTAAAGTCGGAGCGGATGAAGCCAGTGAAATGAGCGAACGAGGAACCGTTTTTGAGTTCTACGGCCTGAAGGAGGACGGCAACCCGACTTTTGGCCGAGAATTCCGGCCCGACGGCTCCGCCCACGAGACCAGGAAGAACTTCGCGGGATGGGGGTCCGCCCCTCCCCTGGAGAGCCTGAGAACTATCATGGGCTTTGACGCCGTTCCGGCGTTCGCTGGCCCGAAAAGAGATCTGAACCGCTGGGTCTGGACTCTCCTTACAGACCGTCAGTTCAGCTATCACCAAGTGAAAGCCAACCCGGCCCTCAAACCCCTGGTCGAATACCTCACCTCGAATCCGAAACCGGACTTCGAAAGCTTCAACAAGGTACTCGCTAGCGGCGACCGGCGACTTCGCGAGGAGATCCAAAGACTCGGCAGGGGCTACCTCGAAGTCAGTCCAACGTTTGATCCGAAGGCGCAGACCGAAGTAAAAAATCTCGTCTATGACGGCGTCCAATTCGAGATGAGGATCGAGAAGCTGGATGGAGATAATCACGTCAGGCTGACCCTGAAGAGTGACAGGAAAATCCCCGTCCAATTCAACCGAAACTGGACTGGCGATGAAACGACGGACTCGGCGGCTGCCTCAAGCAAGATTCTCGAGATCGGAGGCGACACTCCCGTTATCGACCTCTATCTCACCCCCACGAAAAAGCCTCCTCAAGTCATCGGGATAACACCTGATCATAACCTCGACACTCCGAACCGCCTGAGTGCCGCCTAAATCCCTTATAATGGCGCCATAGCAGCGAAATCCCTGGCATGCGGCATGAATGACACACCTCAGGAGACTGGTGAAAAGGTGTGCTTATGAGTAAAACTTTAATATGTATTTTGGCGAGCTTCGTTTTCATATTGCTGGGCTGTGGACGCAACGATGCCCCGCCTGCGACTCCGCTCGCGAACCCGGCCCCGGGGGTTCCACAAACCTCCTACGTGAATACCTGCGGCGCTCCGACTTTGGCCGCCACTCAAATCTGCTCGGGATCCTGCAGCCCGGCCTACTTCCCGATGGCCTGCGGCTATCGAGGCGGATCGATGCGATATGCCGTAGGAGGCCGCGACCTGTGTATGACCACGAGAACCCTGACTCTCGTGAGGCAATCCGTTCTGAATCCGGATGCCCCGTGTGGCTCGCCCTCCGCTGACACCGGCATGGTCCTGAGGCCCAATGATCGACTCACGATCGAATCATCCGGAAGCTGGGGCCAGCCCTATACCGAGGGCCGGACAGGAGACCTCTGGGGTTTGATTCATTATTCAACCTCAAGCGTGAACTATGACTGCGACCAGGTTTCAAGTACCGGAATCGCGTATAATACGCAGCTGACATACGCCGGGAAGCCCGCGGGCCTCCTGGCGTCGGACGGAACCGAGACTTTTGAACTGGGAGGTGGCATTTCCGAAAAGGTGATGACCCGCGACGGCGTTCTCAAAATTGGCTTCAACATCGCACCGAGCTATGCGACGCAGGCCTGCGGAAGCTGGACGGCGACCATCACGAGGACCCATTGCGAAGACGCCGCGGGAACAAGCTACCCCTGTCCCGCTCAGTAGAGTAAGCTCTGGGCAGAATGCCTGGAAAACGCTCCCGCTCAAGGCGGTCTTCTTCGAAAGCAAAACGCGATTTCAACAGCTTCGTTCGTCGTGATGAAAGACCGCGTCCGCGGTCTCAAAAGCGATCGGTGCACGTGCGCCAGTCATCCGGGATCCGCAAGCTCAAGGGAACGGTCGAAAAGAATCCCCGCGGATTCGGCTTTATTGTTTTTGAAACGAGAGGCACGGAAGACCTTTTTCTTCCTCCACGGCAAGCGCAAGGACTTTTTCACGGTGATCGCGTTGAGGTCACTTTGAATGGACGAAATGACGTTCTCGAATGCAAGGTCATCGAACACCGTTTTCGTGAACTCGTCGGACGCTACACGCCTCATCCCGCCGACCCTTCAAAAGGAGGCTGGGTCATTTATGAACGAAAACGGGCACGCGAGGAGGTATTTGTTCCAGGTGAACCTTGGGCGCCGAGGTCTCCCACTATTCCCCGGCCAGGGCCCCAGCCTATGGCGGGCCGCGCTTCGACAAGCCCTCAAGCCGACGCGCGTCGGCTGCCCCGCGCCGGAGACTGGGTCAGGGCCACGTTGCACTTCCACCTGACGGGGCCGTTTCCGGTCACGGCTGAAATCGTGGACATCTACGGGGCCACGCTCCCCGCATCCGTCGACATTCAGATGATCGCCGCGGAATATAATCTGACGGAAGCGCACTCGACCCACGCGGAACTCGAGGCCGGCGCCCTTGACCCCGACATTCTGTCCCATGTTCGTCGCGGCGAGCGCGAGGATTTGCGCCAGCTGCCGTTTATCACCATAGACGGCGAAACCGCGCGCGATTTCGACGACGCGATCCATGTCGAACAAAATGGCTCCGGCTTCATCCTCTGGGTCGCGATCGCGGATGTCAGTCATTACGTGAGCGAGGGAGGCGCGATCGACCGGGAGGCGCGGGCACGCGGGACAAGCGTTTACTTTCCGGAGCGCGCGTTCCACATGCTCCCGCGCGCGCTGTCCGAGAATCTTTGCAGCCTGCGTCCAAACGAGCCACGACTCGCCCTCGTCGCGAGGATCGAGATCGACCGCTCGGGAAAGCGCTCCAGCTCGACCTTGCTTGAAGCGGTAATCGAGAGCAGGCGGCGCGCGACTTACAATGAAATCCAGGAGGAATGGGAAAGCAGGAAACCGGAATGGCCACTCCTTCGGCACTTCGAGCTTTTTCAGTTGCTTCGAAAAGCCAGAACGAGCCGGGGCTCGATTGATTTCGACCTGCCCGAGGCGGAAATTCTCGTCCAGCCGGATGGAGAGGTGACCTCGATTTTCCAGCGCCCGCGTATGGACGCGCATCGATTGATCGAAGAGTTCATGATCGCGGCGAACGAGGCGGTCACCGCCTGGATCATGGAACGCGAATGGCCTTTCATTTTCAGAATTCACGAGGAACCGAGCGAAACATCCCTTCAAGGCTTTCAATCACTCGCCGCAACGGTCGGCGTTCGGTTTACCTTAGAACAGGCCGGCACGCAGCGGATCATGGCGGATATCATCCGGCGGCTGGAAGGCCACCCCGCGCAGGACCTTTTGAACATGGCCTTTCTCCGATCCATGAAACAAGCGGTTTATTCGGCAGCTCACTCCGGACACTATGGGCTCGCCTCCCGCGCCTATACGCATTTCACGAGTCCCATCCGACGGTATCCCGACCTGGTTGTTCATCGTCTGCTTCGAAACGCGCTCAGGGTTGAGAAGAAAAAGGCCCCTCCGCTCAAACGAGACGCCCTGGAGAAACTTCAAGACAAGTTGGACGAAACCGCCGAACACTGCAGCTACCGGGAACGCCTGGCCGCGGATGCGGAACGCGAAGCCGTTCGACTCAAGCAGGTCAGGGCCATGCACGCCCGGCTGGGCGACGATTTCACCGGAAAGATCATCGGATTCTCAAAAGGCGGAATGTTCATTCAAGTCGAGAACCCGTTTTCCGAAGGGATGGTTCGGGCTGAATCCATAGTCGATGATATTTACGAATTCGACGAGGAACGGATGATCTTTCGAGGCCGCCGAAAGAAGCGCGCGTTCAAAATCGGCCAAACACTCCGGGTGCGCGCCCTCAAGGCAGATCTCGAAACCCGACAAGTTGATTTTGGCTTGATTTAGCGAAGGCACTCGCGCCAATTCGACTCGCGATGCCAGTCGGCAACTCGGCAAATTTAGCCGCGTTGACACGGGAGCCTCGACCCTGCGATTCTGGAATGGATGCGATTACTGCAGACCGGAAGGCAACTCGGCCAGGCCGTGAAGAACGTCCAGCGCCTGCGCCAGATTACAGGCGTTCTCGCGACCCACGGCTTCGTCGATCTCGTTGATCGAATGGACCTTGGCAAGTTCCTGCCGTCCCGACTCGCGGCGTACGCCGAGTCACAGGCCGACAAATCAATCCCCGAGCGACTCCGCCTTTCGTTCGAAGAGCTTGGACCGACTTTCGTCAAACTCGGACAGCTCCTGTCCACGCGCCCCGATCTCCTGCCCGAAACCTACATCGACGAATTCACGAAACTCCAGGACCGGGTTCAGCCACTCCCCTTCGAGACGGTCCGCGCGGTGGTCGAACAGGAACTCGGAAAGCCGCTCAACGAGGCATTCGCCTCTTTCACGGCGACTCCGCTCGCATCCGCGAGCATTGGGCAAGTTCACGAAGCGACCATTCCGATCGCGGCCGGGCAAACTCAAAAGGTCGTTGTCAAAGTTCAGCGCCCCGAAATCCAGAGAATCGTCGAAACCGACATCTCCCTGCTCGCGTTCATCGCCGGGCTGCTGGAAAAATACATTCCCGAGACCCGGGTAATCGGCCCGAAAACGATTGTCGACGAATTTTTCCGAACACTCTCCTACGAACTCGATTTCGTTCTCGAAGCCAACAACATGAGCAAAATGGCCGAGAACCTGGCGGGCTTTCCGGAAGTAGTCATACCGAAGGTCTATAAGCGCTGGTGCACGCACAAAGTTCTTACCTCGGAGATGCTCGAGGGCATCCGGGTAAACGATATAAAAGCCATGGACGCCGCCGGAATAGATCGCAAAAAACTTGTCGCCGCAGGTTCGCGCGCCTTTTTCAAATCGGTGATGATCGATGGCCTGTTCCACGGGGATCTGCACGGCGGCAATCTGTTCGTGCTGCCCGGAAACCGACTCGGGCTCATTGATTTCGGAATTGTGGGCAGACTTTCACAAAAATCGCGCGACCACCTGGCCGACATGCTGATGTCGATTCTCACCGAGGATTTCGAGAATCTCTGCTACCAATACGCCGAACTCGGGTCAGCCGGGCCATCCATCGATTTCGATGCTTTTCAGCGTGAAGTGAGAAACACCGTCGCGCCCTATCTCGGGTTATCTCTCGGAGAGATCAATTCGGGAAAGATTCTTGTCGAATCGACGAAGATCGCCGCCAAATATGACATAAAGATTCCGGGCGAATGGATGCTCGTTTTCAAAGCAATTCTGACCATGGAAGGGATGGGAAAGACTCTCGATCCCGATTTCGATTTAATGGCGCTCGGTCAGGACGTCGTGAAGGAGCTGATCAAGAATCAGTACTCCATGCAGCGACTCTCGAAAGAGATGGTATGGGTGGCGAAAGATATGGCCGCCCTCTTGAAGGTCCTTCCGCGCCAGATCCGCTGGATGTTCCGTAAATTCAACAGCAACGACTTCGCGCTCGAGGTGAAATCCCCGGAGCTGCAACAGATTCGGGTTCAGCTTGATCTGAACGGGAGACGGATGAGCCTCAGTGTTTTAATCGCGGGGCTTTTCATCGCGAGCAGCGTTGCTCTTCAGCATTCTTCAGGAGAACTCGTCGCCGGATATCCTCTGGTCGCGGTCGTTTTTTTCGTGGTCGGGTGTGTATTCCTGATCAATCTCCTCTTCAAGGCCCTCAAATAGACTTCATATTTATTGTTGTCCGGTTGTTTAAAAAATCGTCACGCACAACCTTCTTTTCTATTGAGCAATGATCGGCTCGCAAGCTAGCGTAACGAACGCAGATGAGACCCCCCCGAGATTGAGGAGCAGTTTGGTAATGATCCAAGTTCGCGAACACAGGCACGTGCGCCTGTTTTCCCCATTTTCCCTAGTTCCCCTAGTTCTCATGATTGCGGTCCTGATAAGCGTTTCAGCTTGTGACAGGGCCGGAGTTTCGGGCGCTGAACTGGGCCGTGATCACGTCGCCGGTCCGATCGGTTTGATCCCTCCGGGAGAAGATGGGGTCGGTCTCCCGCGTCCCGATCCGGACGGCATTGTTGGCGAGAGCTGCAGCTCAAATGACCCAAAGTTTCTCTGTCTCGGCCTCAAGTACGTGGTCTACACGGACGTCGTGAATACTGCGATCGTGAGCCGAAAAAGCGCGATCGGAAACGTGAAGCTCATCAACAAAGTCTGGAGCCAATGCAAAATCGGCTTTCAAATTGACGAGTTCCTGGCGGCTCCACCGGCTGATTATGGCCTTCAATATCAGACCGCGAATTATGCGGAACTCGATGCGATTCGAAATACCTTTCTCGATAACTCAACATTTTTGGTGGTTACGACCGGTACCTGGGACCGAACCGGCAGTCTCGGCAATACTGGGGCGAACGCATGGACCGCAATGCCCAACGGCCCCCCGTATGGGGTCATCATGGAGCGCCCCGTCGGAATTTTTGCGAACATTATCGCGCACGAACTGGGTCATTACCTCAATATCGGACACGTGAGCGACAACTCCTCGCTCATGAATCCGATTATTTATACGAATTCCACCCGGATCTCCCGAACCGATTGCACGAAGGCCCGCTCGGCAGCCCGGTATTTCTGGCCCAAAATGATTCGTTAATCTTGTGTCGGCCTTGAAGGGATGCAAGGCCGGACATCTTGCCGCAGGGACGTGGCACTCGGGACAAGAGGAGACATTTTCTCCTCTTGTCCTCGTTTGCGGAATATGCGAGTTTTCCCGGTATGTCAGACGCAACCATAAAAGTCCCGGCCCCGATCAATGAACCCATCCGCGCTTACGAGCCCGGCTCATCTCATCGCGAGAGTTTGAAACGCAAACTCAATTCGATGGCCGACGAGCGCATCGAGATCCCCTGCTTCATTGGCGGCGCCGAGATCCGCACCGGCCAGAAAAAGCAGGTCGCCATGCCTCACTCTCACAAGGAGGTGCTCGGCGAGTACCACGTAGCCGGTGTCCAGGAAATGAAGCTCGCCGTCGAGGCGGCCCGCAAGGCCAAGCCGGCCTGGGAAGCAATGAAGTGGCAGGATCGGGTCGCGATTTTCCTCAAAGCCGCCGACCTCCTTGCTGGACCGTTCCGCGACGCCCTGAATGCGGCAACAATGCTCGGACAATCCAAAAACGTGTTCCAGGCCGAGATCGATTCAGCTTGCGAACTGATCGATTTTTTCCGATTCAACGCCTATTTTTATCAGCAGATTCTTGAAGTCCAGCCCATCTCGTCGCCCGGCACCTGGAACCAGATGGATTACCGCCCGCTCGAAGGCTTTGTCCTGGCGGTCACACCTTTTAACTTCACCTCGATCGCCGGGAATCTCCCCGCGACGCCCGCGCTCGTCGGCAACACCGTTATTTGGAAACCCTCCAGCACCCAGATGCTCTCGGCGCATTACATTATGCAGCTTTTCCGTGAAGCGGGACTCCCGGATGGCGTAATCAACCTGGTTCCCAGCACCGGCCCCACGGTCGCGGAGACGCTCCTTCCCATGAGGGACCTTGCGGGGGTTCATTTCACGGGCTCGACTGCGACTTTTCATTCAATCTGGCGCACCGTAGGTCAGAACCTGGATCATTATAAGTCTTATCCGAGAATGGTGGGCGAAACTGGCGGAAAAGACTTCGTATTCGCGCATTCTTCGGCCGACGCCGACGCTCTCGCGGTGGCGCTCCTTCGCGGCGCATTCGAGTTTCAAGGGCAGAAGTGTTCGGCCGCATCTCGCGCCTACATACCGAAATCCATCTGGAAAAAGGTCGAAACGCGACTTCTCGATGACCTGCGCTCGGTAAAAATGGGCGATCCGCGCGATTTCAGAAATTTCGTGAACGCCGTGATCGATGATAAAGCTTTCAAAAAAATCAGCGGATATATCGAACATGCCAAATCCTCCGCGGATGCCAAAATCCTCGCGGGTGGAAAGTTCGACTCAACCAAGGGCTACTTCATCGAGCCGACCGTCATTCTGGCGAACCGTCCCGACTACAAGAGCATGGTCGAGGAAATCTTCGGCCCCGTCCTGACGATTCACGTTTATGACGACAATAAACTCGAGGAAACACTTCGCGCCTGTGATGAAGATTCACCCTACGCCCTGACCGGCGCGGTCTTTGCCCAGGATCGGTATGCGGTTCAACACATCAGCGCGCGCCTGAGACACGCGGCGGGTAACTTCTATATCAACGACAAACCTACGGGTGCCGTGGTCGGTCAGCAGCCTTTCGGCGGCGCACGCGCCTCCGGAACCGATGACAAGGCCGGAAGCCATCTGAATCTCTATCGTTGGCTCGCGGCGCGAGCAATCAAAGAGACGTTCGTTCCGCCGAAAGATTACCGATATCCCTTCCTGAACGCGGAATAGTTTTCTGGCCCGCGCCTCAGTGGGCCCGCACCTTATCCTGACTCGCCAGGGTCAACGCGGACATCTTGTAGAGAAGCCGTGCACCCACATTGGCGTCCCATTCGCTCTTCGGATCGGGTGAAACCTCGTTCAAATCAAAGCCGATAATCTTCTTACCGAGATGTACAAGCAGCCAAAGAACATGGAGCGCTTCCTGAAAGTCCAAGCCCCCCGGAACCGGTGTCCCTGTATGCGGACAAAAGCGCGGATCGAGTCCGTCGATATCGAAGGACACCCAAACTTCGTCCGGCAACTCAGAAACCATGTCGCGCGCGATATTCCACCAGGTGGTTCCCTCAAATTTCTTGCGAGCAAGGTCACGATCAAAATACACCTTCACCCGCGAGCCCTGTGAGTTCAGGTACTCGAGCTCCTCCTCGCAAAAATCGCGAATGCCAATCTGAACGAGCTTCTCGACCTGGGGAATCTTATCGAGCACGTTGTACATGATCGAGGCGTGAGACCAGGTAAAACCCTCGTAAGCCTTTCGGGTGTCGGAATGCGCGTCGAAGTGAAGAATTCCGAATGACGAATGCTTTGCCGCGACGGCCTGCAACGCGCCGAACGGAACAGAGTGATCCCCGCCCAGAATGGCGACGATCTTGCCCGAATCCAGAAGCCGTTTCGTTTCATTCCTGACGTATTCATTCATCCGGCCGCTCAGCTGATTAACCGTTGCCAAGGCAGCTCTGAGTTTCCGGTTGCGCTCGGGGATCACACCACCCGCGCGAATCACCTTTTTTGCCGCGGCCCGGGCTTTGCGGTTCCACGTTTTTACCTGCCGTGATTCAGGCAGCATGAAAAGCCCGGCTTCATAGGGACGGACGACATCGAGATCGTAAAGGTCAACCTGGTGGCTTGCCTCGAGGATCGCGGCAGGACCGCCCGCAGTGCCTCCACCGTAAGAGGTGGTCGCCTCCCAGGGGACCGGCAAGTATACCAGCGCCGAATCGTTCTCGTCGAAAGGCAATCCAAAAATCCCAGATCCCTCGACAGCAGCGGCGTTCGGATCGAATGCGGACATGTAAGCTCCTCCTTCGGTGGCGTTTCTGGGTTGCATTAACGTCAGACTATCATAACACTGAGCTCAGGCGGTGCTCATGAACAAAACGGATCCGCAAAGACCCTCGACTTGGGTCAAATACAAGAAGGGACTTTGTGATGGGTGCTGGGGCGGCTGCTGCACATTGCCACTCGAAGTCAGCGTCGTTGACTTGATCCGGCTCGGACTCGCGACGGAAGAAGAGGCAGCTGTTTCCCTCAAACAGATCGCGAAGAAATTGCTCAAAAAACGAATGATCCAGGCCTTTAACGCAAAGTCTCAGCTCTTCATCATCGAACAACGCCACGGACGTGATTGCATTTTTCTCGGAAAAGACCGCCTTTGCACGGTATATGAAAAACGTCCCGAGGTGTGTCGTGCATTCCCGAAGATCGGCCCCAGGCCGGGATGGTGTCCAAAAAGTAACAAGACCTCAAATAACTGAGGGAGGTTTTATGAGCAGAACAAATCCTGCAATTCACTTGGTCCTGGTTTCTCTCGTCCTTTTGGGCTCAGGCCCTTGCCGACAAAAGGAACCCCCGATGCCGACTCCGACATCAAAACTCGAAGTCGTTGTCGCTGAGATCGCGCCAATTCACACAGCCTCCCATGCACAGGGCGCGGGATCGCAGTAGCTAAGTTGTCTACCTAGCGTCGGCGCGGGCCGCCGCCTTGATAGGTAGACTCAGCTTTTTGGCGCTGAAGAATCAATCCATGCGTCGGATCATAGGGCGAAACCCCGACCGTCACACGATCGCCAAGAATCACCCGGATGTGAAATTTGCGAAGTCGGCCTGAGAGCTTGGCCGTAATCACCTGTCCCGCCGCGAGACGGACGGAAAAATTCCCGCCCGCCAAAACATCGGTCACGACACCATCAACTTGACTCAAATCATCGCGCGCCAAGGGATTACCAGCGGTTTCCGCGATCGCCACGATCGCCACCGCGACCGCCACGTCCGCCACCAAAGCCGCCGCGTCCACCGCCGCCGCCGCCAAATCCGCGGCCGCCGCCACCACCGCCCGTGCGCGGGGCCATCGGCTTCGCTTCATTGACCGTCAACGGGCGCCCTTCAAGGTCCATTCCGTTGAATTTGGAAATCGCGGCCAACGCTTCTTCATCCGTGTTCATCTCGACGAACCCGAAGCCTTTGCTCCGGCCCGTGTCGTGATTCATGATCACCTTCGCGGACGCGACCTGTCCAGCTTGCGCAAAGAGATCGCTGAGCGACTGGTCAGTGACAGAAAACGGAAGATTACCGACGTATAACTTCTTAGCCATTCAAGTCCTCCCGGGACTTTAAACAACTCCGAGTCAGAGTTGCTCAGAGTTGCAGTATATAATTGTCGAAACGGAAGGAATCCTGAGCCCTATGCTAGATCTTCTTTCGACATGAATCAGTCGGTTTATAGCACCGAATCCTGGAGGCGACCACGGCTTTTTTCACGACCCCGAAGAGAGGTCCTCCGCTTTCAGACCCCATGACGAGAGGATCTTCTCCTCGTCTGATTGGGACATGGCCTTCTTGAATCTAGCTCCGGATCGCCCCTTTACGCGCTGTTCGCATTCGGTCCAGGTACCGTGCCGCATCGGGACCCCCCCCACGAGACTCAGATAAGAGTAGGCCGCGGGTTTGGGTCCTCGACGCTCATTGCTGGACTTTTGGCTCGATTCTGGAATTTCAAAGCTTTCGGGGAGGTCGTGAATCGGAACATCATACGACAAAAGCGACCCTCGATAGAGCCGGGGGTGGGCGCCTC
>MEQK01000020.1 GCA_001770175.1 Bdellovibrionales bacterium RIFOXYD1_FULL_55_31
CACTATAAGTTTCATTTTGTCCTCCATCCCAACTGCTGGACCAACTGCTGGCCGCCAATCAGCAATTCGGGTACCAGGCAGCGGCAAGCCGCCTTTTTGAAGTAAGTCGTTGTGAATATGATGGAATATTGTGAAAGACCCGTCCGCTCCGAGACGGGCAAGAAGACACCTCGGCATGGGGAGGGGCCAAAATGACCCGTTACTTGACTGTTTTAGTTCTTGTGGTACTTCTTCGGCTCAGGCGCAGCATGCGACCCAGTCAAGCGCGGCAAGTCACCAGCCCGTCACAAACCGAACTTACGCCAGAGGAGCGCGCCAATTATTGCGCGATTCTCGTCGATCCCGAGCCGAACCAAGCAATTCGTGAGGGCGTCCTCCAAGAACTCGCCGGGACCTGGAAGCGAGCGCGAAAAAATACCGATTTTCTTGGTGTACCTTTTGGCGATACATTTCAGTTTATTCCAGACCAGCAATATGCACAGCTCTCGGGCGCCTTATTCGAACCGGCAGAAGAAATCCACGCCAAGAGAATCTGCGTGAGCGCCGTTCTTGAGCGAACGGATCAATACACTGGCTTCAGACTGATCGAGTTCCTGGCTGAAAACAACGAAGGCGCTGCTGTTATCGGAATCAAATTCGCCAGACCTCAGCTGGGGCACGACTACCCGGTACTCTGGATGACGGAGCGCCAATATTATCGCTACGGTCAGAACAATCAGCCTCGCGATCCCGACGCCGCTTTCGAAACCAACCACTCCGACGAGGTCAGCGCAAGAATCTGGGTCTACCCGACCCGAACAAAATAGGTCTGCTCCGAATCATCGCGGCACAGCCGGGTGAGCCTGCCAAGCAGCACCTCATGGCAGCCGCGCAATTCTGAGAATTCGACTCCGGCCTCGTCGAGAAGTCTCTTACATTCCGCGAGAAACGCGAGCGCCAGGTGGAAATGCCGGGACTCCTCCCGTATCGTTTGGGGTTTGAGAGCCTCGGTAAAATGGTAAACCATGTTGTGAGAAGAGCGCTGGAGCGATTGAGTCAGCTCGGGCTCGAGCTGAAGCGATGAACACATCCGATCAAAATTGATAGCGAACTGATGGGTCAGATAATTCTTGTACATCCGTCCCTCCTTCGAGGTCTTCCTGACCTCTCCGAGACTGTGAGCAGAGCGCATGCCAGAGGGGTTGTGCGAGACCCTATGAATCACTGAGTGCATTCGAGCACTTCATGCAGCGCCTTATAATGCTTCCTCCGGACCGCCCCACGCGACGAGAGACTCAGGGTTGAAGTGGCCCCGAAACCCTGTAGAAATTGACTCACGAACGGGGTGCGCTCTATGATCAGGGCACACATGAATCCTCTTCTCGTTGCAGCCGCACTCTTCGGTGTTTTTACCCTGCTCGGCAATGACTCCAACGCACAGCCACAACCGGGAGCACTCGGTCTGAGTGAAGCGGTCCGCTATGCCGTTGACCACTCACCCGTCCTGGATTCGGCGCGTCGTTCGGCGCGAATCGGGGTATTCGAATCGAGCAGTGCGCTCGCCCGGCTTTTTCCAGCAGCTGACCTCAATTCAATCCACGGCATCCAGGGACAGAACCCAAAGCTGACCGAAAACCCTTGGACCAGCCAGCTTACCTTGAGCATCACTGAAAATCTGTATGACAACGGCGAGAGCTGGACGAGGCGCAAAGTAGCCGATCTGAACAGACAGCTTTCGGCCCTTTCCCTCCTGAAAACAAGAGAGAGACTCTGCGCCGACATTGCCCACGAATTCTACCGTTTTTCGCTGAATACGAAACTTTTGGATGTACAGCAGCGGCATCATCAGCTGCTCAAAAAGCAGTTTGAATCCATGTCGAGTCAGTACAGGCAAGGATTGAAAACCCGAAAAGACTATCTCCGGTTCCGAACCCAACTTCAAAGCTCGGAGATCAAGCTTCTGAATTCCCGCAACCTGATCGACGAATCGAGAACCGAATTGAACCGCCTCCTCGGGGCTCCACTCGATCGGGAGCCAGCGCTCGTTCTGACTTTTGTTCCGGAAGAACCCAAACCTGTCACCCCGGCGATTCCTCTCCAACCGCCAGCTTTTACCAACCACTACGAATACCGCGTCTCCGCCATTCAGAGGGAAATTGACGAGAACAACGAGGCTCTGATCCGGCGAAAGCGGTGGCCCGAAGTCTTCCTCAGCTCGACGCTGAATTATCAGTACTCAAATTACCTGGGTTCGTCCCACTCGGGGGCAGGCGACTCAGCGACAGGCTCCCCGCTTTCGCGGCAACTCTCCTGGAACACGCTCCTCAACCTTCGTTACAGCATCTGGGACTGGGGCACCAGGAGCCGGGATGCCTCGGTAGCCGAAGAACGTCGCATGATCGGAGCCAATCAGCTGACCCAGGAACTCTTGAAAGTGAGGGCCTCTCTCGCCGATATCACGCGGCAACTGGGCAAATCGAAGGCGGATCACGAACTCAGTCGCGAGCTCCTGGATCTTTCGAAACAAAGCTTCGCGTATCTTGAAGAAGAATACCGGCAGGGAAAACTGTCCTATCTCGATCTAGTGGGGGGCTTCAAGGATCTGCTCGAATCAAACGAACTTTATTACAGGTCTTACTTCAATCTGATGCAAAATCTGGCGCAGTACCGGTACCATGAAGGAACTCTCTATGAAACGCTTCTTCCAACGAAATAGATTCGCGAAAAAGTCATTTCTCCTGGCAGTGTTCGCCATCGTGGTTTTGGGAATCATCGTGGCTGGGGCGATTTCACGTAAATCCGGTTCACAAGAAACAAGGCTCGGCGTCGTCACGAAGGGCGACCTGGTTCAACGAATCACCGTTGCGGGGACGGTCGTTCCCAAAAAGCGCACGGCCATTCTGCCGCCGTACAGCGGCTACGTGAAAAAGATGTACGTCCGCGTCGGACAGCTGGTGAAAGCGGGCGACCCGCTCGTCAGCGTCGTCCCTTCCCTGATCAGCGAAGGCGAGACCTTTCCGATACGTGCGCCCTTTGCCGGGACGGTGGTCCAGGTCCTTCACAGTGACGGAGAATTCGTCGAAGAAAAGACCGAGAACAACCTCCTCGTAAGGGTTGATGATCTGAGTCAGCTCTTCGTGCTGGCCGATGTCCCCGAAATCGACATGGTCAAAATCCGGGATGGGCAGGACGTGGTCATCAAGGTTCCCGCCATTCTCGACCGCTCTTACAAAGGCGTGATCCGGGAAATATCAATGGCCTCGCGTGAAAGGAAGGAATGGAGCCGCAACAGCGACAAAGTGGATTTCCCGGTCCGCATCGAGGTCACCGACAAGGATGAACGGATCCGATCGGGAATGTCGACGCTGGTCGACATCATTCCGCAAAAAAGGGAGAGCGTACTTACGCTCAAGCATGAATACATCCAGAAAGAGAAAGACGGCTATTTTGTAACCCTGAGCAACGGAACCCGAAAAGAGATCAAAGTCGGGCTGCAGAACGAAGAGGCTTTTGAAATCGTCTCCGGCCTCACTGAAGGAGAGAAGGTCCGACAGGTTGACTTCCTCTCGCTTCCTTCCGAGAACTGAAGACTAGAGCACCCATGGCACTGATCGAAGCGAAACAACTTTCCTTCTGCTACAAAACCGGGGAAAGTTCCGTCCCGGTGCTCCGGGGCATCGACCTTCGTGTCGAAGAAGGCGACTTCCTGGCGATTCAGGGCGCATCGGGGTCAGGCAAATCAACACTACTCTATATTCTGGGATGCCTTCTCCGTCCCGATAGCGGAACGCTGAAGCTTGACGGACGGGAGATCACCTCTCTCGATCGGACCGAGATGGCTCGTGTCCGGAACAAGACGATCGGGTTCGTGTTCCAGCAGTTTCATCTTCTTCCGCGCGCGAACATCCTCGAGAACATCCTGCTTCCCGCCCATTATCCGGCTGAAGAAGCGGTCATTCTTCCGGAGCACCGTGAGCGGGCCATCGGTTTGGCCCGTCAGCTGGGAGTCGACGGTCAACTCAGGCATCTCCCGAATCAGCTCTCGGGCGGCCAACAGCAACGCGTCGCGATCGCACGCGCGCTCATGAATGACTCCAGGATCATCCTCGCGGATGAGCCGACAGGCAACCTCGATTCGAAAAACGCTGCGATGATCCTCGATCTGCTCAAAGATTTGAATCATCAGGGCCGGACAATCGTCCTCATCACCCACGATCCGGAAGTCGCGCGGCAGTGCTCGCGAATTTATCACATGCGCGACGGTCTCTTTACGGAGGTCGAAGAGTTGCGGCCCCGACGAACGGCGGAACCGGTCCAGAATTTCGCGACAAGGAATTTCGCTTCGGAAGGTTCGTCAGGAGCGGGCGGCCCTCACAAGCATTTTCGACCCTTGGCCGCATACCTCAAACTGGGGATTGCCTCGCTTCCTTTAGCGTGGGAAAACGTCCGCCGCAATCGCGCCCGCTCTCTCCTGACGATGCTCGGAATCACGATCGGCGTCGCGGCCGTGCTGGCGATGATCACGCTCGGGCAATTCACGAAAAACCGTATTCTGGAAAGTTACGAAACACTCGGAGTGAACAAGCTCGCGATTCGCGGCTGGCCCAATTGGAACCTCAAAGCCAGCGATAAAGTAGGAACGTTTTTTCGTTTCTTTAACTGGGAACGTGATCTGCTGCCGATGAGCGCCACTTTTTCAGACGAAATCCGATTGATGTCTCCGGTTCTGGATTCCTGGAACGCGACGGCTAATTACGCCGGGAAGACCATCAGCAAGGAACTGCAGATTTTCGGTGTTTCGCCCGATTACCTGCATATCACGAACCGGCAGCTGATTGCCGGACGGAACATGAACCCCTTTCATGTCGAAAACAAGGCGGGGGTGTGCATCATCGGCTTTGACATCGCCCAGCGCCTGCTTACGGGCGTCGCCCCCGTCGGACAGATCTTGTACGTGCAGGACGGAAATTCCAATTACGCATGCACGGTCATCGGCGTCATGAAATCACAGACCACCAACAGCACCTGGCAAAAACCAAATCTCCAGATTCTAGTCCCGTACACGTTTTTCCAGGCGATCGCGAGTGATTGGTGGACCGCGCAGATCGATCAGGCCGTTCTCCAGCTGCATTCGCGCTCGGACGTCGAGAAGACGAGCAAAATGGTCAAAGCCTATTTTATTCAGAAATATGGGAAATCCGGGCGCTTCAGCGTCGACTCGGACGGCGTGCTCGTGGCCCAGATGAAGAAGTTCCTGAATCTCTTTGCCGTGATGCTGGCCTCGATCGCCGTGATTTCGTTGCTCGTCGGCGGGATCGGCATTACCAATATGATGCTCGTTTCGGTTTCAGAGCGCTTCAAAGAGCTCGGCCTTCGCAAGGCCGTGGGCGCGACAGACTTCAGTATTCGCGTCCAATTGCTGGTTGAATCGGTTCTTCTCTGCGGTATTGCCGGACTGGCCGGCATTATCCTCGGATTTTCGACCTATGAAGCCCTGATCTTCGGTGCGTCCAAACTGGTTTCGAAACTCCAGTTCGAATGGGTCGTCGAACCGGGGGCCGTGATCCTTTCGGTGATCTCGATTCTGGTTGTCGGGATTTCGAGCGGTCTCGCGCCGGCCATTAAGGCGGAGAAGCTTGAGGTGATCGAAGCGCTCCGGAGTGAGTAGCGCTCCTGCTAACTTACTCAATAATCACAGAGACTGCTGGATACGAGCGACCAGCGATTCCGCCGCCGTGCCATCGAGGCGACCGGCTGGCCATTGAATCCCGAGACCGCTGCTCTTATCCGGCTTGGGGATTATGTGGAAGTGCACATGAAAAACGGCCTGATGTGCACCCGTTCCATTGTTCTGAAGAATATTGTATTCAGAACACCCCGTTGCCTTCATCACCGCTCTGGAGATTCTTGGCAATACGCGCCCGATTGCCGCGGCGGACTCATCCGAGAGCTGATCCAAGGTCTCAGCAGGTTCTTTCGGCACAACCAACGTATGTCCCTGGCTCAACGGCTGCACGTCAAGAAAGGCCAGCACGCGGTCGTCTTCGTAAATTTTGTAGCAGGGAATCCGCCCATCAATAATTTTCTGAAAAATCGTCTCAGCCATGATTCTGACTTTTTACCGTATTATTGAGAACCGGGCCAGCACTTTGCCGATTGCTGCTGATAGCTGGTCGCATCATTTCCGCCATGAGGTGCCATATTCGGCACCCAATGTGCTTTTGAGCAGTGCATGAAGTTCAATCAATTGAGTTCTGCACTGAAGCAAAAAGCCCCCGTCCAGACTCTCAGTGTCACGATGCGTGCTCACAGTGACCGGGGCCTTATACGAAAGGTGAATGAGGACAAATTCATCACCATTGAATCATCGGGCATTGCGGTGCTCGCGGACGGGATGGGCGGACAGGCGGCTGGGGCCCTGGCCAGCCAGATCGCCGCCGAAACCGTTGCGCAAGGACTGCAAATCGCCCGCCCTTCATTACTGAACACGGACCCGGACAACTACGAAGCGCTGGCTGAATCGATTGCAGGAATTGTTTCGGCCGCGAATATGCGAATTCTCCAGCGCGCTGACGAGGAGCCCGAAAAGGAAGGCATGGGGACGACCTTGGATGCTTTCATTCTGCTGGGCTCGCAGGGCTACATCGCTCATGTCGGGGATAGCCGGGTTTACCGGATTTCCGGGAGCGGAGCGGACAACCTGATCACTCGTGATCATTCACTCGCGGCCGCCCTGGTCGCCAGCGGGGAAATCGCCCGCGACTTGGCCGAACCGTATCGAAACGTCCTCCTGAGATCCGTTGGAACTTCGCCCGAGCTGGACATCGATGTTCACCGAATAGATATCAGGTCAGGCGATTCACTGGTCTTCTGCACCGATGGCGTTTGGCAGTACTTCAAGGAGCCGGACGAAATCGGCGAAATTGTCCGCACGAACACCGGCTCGGCCGCGAAAAAGCTCGTCGAAGAAGCCATTCGTCGCGGAGGACAGGACAACGCGACGGTCGTGATTACGAGTTTCTTTTGATGAGAATGCTCCTGCGAACGGAATTTCCGAACGGCCCGTTTGGCGATCCGTCACTCTACATCTGGCAGATCGACGCCCCCAGAGCGCTTCTCTTTGATGCTGGAGATCTCTCGCGTTTCACGACAAGGCAGCTGCTTAAAGTCGATCACCTGTTCATCAGTCATTGTCATATCGACCACTTTTTCGGCTTCGATCTGTTCTTAAGACTTCACATCGGCTCTGAAAAGAACATCACCGTTTTTGGCCCGCCGAGCACTTCAGAACACGTCGCCGGAAAGCTTCGCGGATATACCTGGAATCTGATCCATGATCAGAACCTTTCTTTTGACGTCATTGATCTTGACCACCTCAACCAATCCCGGCTGACGACCCGATTTCACGCGAAAGCAGGGTTCGAGGCGACAGATTCGCGACAGGAGAGCTGGAATCCCAGCGATCCGATCTTCGACAACGGTCTGTACCGCATCCGCTCGGCTCTGCTCGATCATCGAACGCCGTGTCTCGCATACTCGATTGAAGAAAGACCGTCCGTGAGGGTCCTTAAATCGGTGATCGACGATCTTGGCCTTCAAGCAGGGCCCTGGCTGGAAGTTTTAAAAACCGCGTATTTGTCCGGAATGGCCGAGGAAACCGTTCTGCAGATCCCAAGACGGAACGGAGAAACCTGGGTGATCGAAGCAAATCAGCTCGCAACGCAGGTCCTCGAACCGCGACAGCGTCACAAACTCGCCTACGCCACGGATGGCGCGGCAAGCAGGCCAAACCGCGAATCATTGCTTCAGCTCGTCGAATCGGCCGACCTGTTTTTTTGCGAGACCTGCTTTTTGAACGACGACTCTGACCTCGCGCGCAGGACTCAGCACTTCACCGCCACTTTCGTCGCCGAACTCGCCAGGGATGCACGGGTCAAAAGACTCGCGCCCTTTCACTTTTCAAAACGGTACCTAAAAAGACCCGAGGTTATTCTAAAGGAACTCTCGACCCGCTTTCCGGGAGAGATCCTTCCGCTGGTCCAGGAGCCGCGACAACTTCGGCTTTGACCTGCCGCCGCCAACTCGGCGGTCGGCCTCAGATTTGCTCATAAGAAATCCATGACACATCCCATTTTGATGACTGGCGCAATTTCTCTCCTTTTCGCCTCAATCGCGGGCGCTCCGGCTTTCGCTCAGCAACAGAACAATTCAGACCCGAACATTTTCGTTAATCTCGCGAAAAGGTCGATTCCGTCCGTCGTGAACATTTCAAGTACCACCGTCATGAAAGGCCCGTTTTTTCCTGGCGGACCCGAAGACTTCTTCAGAAAATTCTTCGGTGACCTGTTCGGTTCCGGCAGTCCATTCGGCGACGGCTCCGGCAACCGGGGCCAAGCACCGGAAGGACCGGACGGCAATGGTCCCGCTGGTCCGAAACAGATGCCGCGGGCGATTTCATTGGGAACCGGGTTCATCATCGACAAATCCGGTCTGATCCTGACAAACAATCACGTCGTCGAGGGAGCCGAGGAAATTCGCATCGCCTTCACCGAGGAAAGGGGAGAAACCCCGACGATCGGAAAAGTGGTCGGCCGCGACCCCGAGCTTGATGTCGCTCTGATCCGGGTCAACACGGAACGAGCGATGGTCCCGCTCGCCTTGGGTGATTCTGACGCGCTCCAGGTGGGCGAATATGTCATGGCGATCGGGAATCCCTTCGGCCAGGGGCATTCCGTTACTCACGGTATTATTTCGGCCAAACAACGCCCCCTTCCCGATTTCACGCTCAGCACCTATCTGCAGACGGATGCCCCCATTAACCCCGGGAATTCCGGCGGACCGCTTGTGAATCAAAAAGGTGAAGTGATCGGAATCAACAATGCCATCGAAGCGCGCGCGCAGGGAATCGGGTTCGCCATTCCCGTGAACGCGGTCAAAATGATTCTGACACAGCTTCGGACGAAGGGCGTCGTTTCGCGAGGGTACATCGGCGCGCTTGTGGGTGAACTCACTCCCGAAGTCGCGGCACAACTTAAAGTTCCGAAGGATTTGAAAGCTCCGTTTATCACAAATGTCCCAGCCGGACAGCCGGCTGATAAGGCGGGATTGAAGGCGTATGACGTCGTCACCGAATTCAACGGCAAAAAGGTGGAATCCGGCACCGATCTTGTGACCGCGGTCACGACTTTGCCGGTCGGCGAAACGGTCCCTATCAAGGTTCTCCGAAACGGGAAAGAGATGACATTCAACATCAAAATCGGACGCCGCCCCGTGGGAGGGCGCGGGAAAACCACTCCGAGCAGCGAACCGAAGCAGCGGCCGAAGGCGAATACCGGAATGGAAATACAAACGCTCACGCCGGATCTGGCCGCGCAACTTGGTCTGCCGGCAAACAGCACGGGCGTCGTGGTCACGGCGATCAATCTCGGCGGCCCGGCCGATCGTTCAGGACTGTCCCGCGGGGATGTCATCCTCGAAGTGGATCAAAAACCCGTCGCGAGCGTCGACGAATTCTATTCCATGATCAAGAAAAAGAAGAGCCATCTTCTGCGGGTGAGACGCTCAGGCGAGAGCGGACAGGACATTTTCGCGGTGATTGTGCTTAATCTGTCGCAATAGCCTTCTCGAGTTTCACCGCTGTCACCTTGAATTCAGGTGTTTTCGAAACTGGGTCGAAAGCCTGGCTGGTCAAAACGTTGGTCGGCTTGTCGTAAAAATGAAAGGTCATAAAAACGGATCCTCGCGCCATCGCGGGAGCAATCTTCGCGCGAACCGTGAGTTGTCCCCTTCTCGAAGTGACTTTCACGTAATCGGCATCCTTGATTCCGAGCGTTTGGGCATCATCTGGATGAAGCCAGGCCAATTCCTCGGGAAAGAGTTCCATCAATCCCCTCACCTGGCTCGTCATCGCCAAGTGGAAATGGTAGAGACTTCGCCCGGTCGTCAACAGAAACGGGAACTCCTGGTCCGGACTTTCGGCCGGAGGTCGGAACGTCAGGGCTGAGAGTTTCCCCTTCCCCGAAGGGGTATTAAAACATTGGACGTGCAGTCGCGAGGTCCCCGGATGCCTGGAATCAGAACAGGGCCACTGAATCCCCCCGTTTTCGAGTCTCTCAAAAGACAAACCCGCGAAAGGCGGCGCCAGAGACGCAAGCTCCGTCATGATTTCTGATGAATCGGCATAATCGAACCCGCGAGCGTTCATGCGCCGCGCGAGTTCGCAGATAATCAGCCAGTCCGGCCGGGACTCCCCGACCGGCTCAATCGCTTTCCTCACCATTTGTACGCGACGCTCGAGGTTCGTGAAGGTCCCGCATTTCTCCGCGAAGCTCGCGGCCGGCAATACTACGTCCGCAAACTGAGCCGTACCGGTGAGAAATAAATCCTGAACCACGATGAACTCCGCCGAGCGAAGCGCGGCTTGGGTGCGCTGGGTATCGGCGACACTGAATGCCACATCCATTCCCATGATATAGAGCGCCTTCAGCTTTCGTTCAGAGGCCGCCTCGAGCATTTCGAGAATCGTAATTCCTGGAGCAACCGGTAACTTGGTCTGCCAAGCGCGCTCGAATTTCTCGCGAAAATCCGGTTTCTGAACCGATTGCGATCCTGGAAAGGAGCCGGGAATGCAGCCCATATCACACGCACCCTGGACGTTGTTCTGCCCGCGCATGGGCATGACCCCGGCATACCTTTTTCCGACATTGCCGGTGATCATGGCGAGGTTCGCGATCGCGAGGACATTATCCGTTCCGTGCGAATGTTCGGTGATACCCAGCGAATATACGGTCACAGCCGACTTGCTCGAGGCATACATCCGCGCGGCGGCCCTGATCTTCTCTTTAGGAACGCCGGTGATCTTTTCCACCGACTCGAGATCGAACTTCTGAAGCGCCGCCCGAAAATCCTCCAGCCCTTCGCAACGAGCCGAGAGAAACTTCTCATCCGCGAGTCCTTCGTCCAGAATCAGCTTGCTGATCCCCTGCAAGAGCGCCACATCAGTTCCGGGCCGGATCTGAAGCCAAAGATCCGCGATGCGGCAGAGACTGATTTCGCGAGGATCGATGACGATCAGCTTCGCTCGCCCTTCCGCTCGCATTGCCGCTCGCCGGATTTTCGCGCCCGCAACCGGGTGCGCCTCGGTCGTGTTCGAGCCCACGACCAGAATACATTCTGTATGTTCGAGATCGTCGAGCGGATTTGTTCCGCCTCCGGTTCCGAAGGCTTTCGACAAACCGCTGACCGTTGGGGCATGGCAGAGCCGGGCGCAATTATCCACGTTGTTCGTCCCCATGACCGCGCGGGCGAACTTCTGCATGAGGTAATTTTCCTCATTCGTTGCCCGCGACGAACTGATGGCACCGAACGGATCGCCACGATACTGCTTGAATTTGTCCGCGACATAGTCGAGCGCCTCGTCCCAACTGGCGGGTCTCAACACCCCGTCCTTCCTGATCAGAGGCGTTTTCAGCCGCTCCGGGCTGTTGATGAACGAAAAGCCATAACGACCCTTCACGCAGAGCTGTCCCCGATTCACCGGGCTCGACCGGTCTCCGCGAGCCGAAACAACGCGATCACCGCGAACACCGAGAAACAGCCCACAGCCCACGCCGCAATAGGTGCAAGTCGTTTGGACCTCCGCTGCCGGAATCAATGATTCCTTTTCAGCCAAGGCTCCGGTCGGACATCGAATCACGCACTCACCGCAGGATTCACAGGCAGAGGCCGTAATCGGAAGCCCTCCGGCCGTGTCGATCCGGGTGAGTGCCCCGCTCGAGAAGAAATCCAGTGCGTGAGCCCCCTGAACTTCCTGACAAGTTCGAACGCAAATTCCGCAAAGAACGCAGCGGTTCGGATCGCGGTTGAAAAACGGGTTACTTTCGTCGCAAGGTTCAAGCGCAACCGCCGCCGGCAGGGGGCTCGAGTCCAATCCTATATACGAAGCGGCCTCCTGCAGCTTGCAGCGCCCGACTTTCGAGCAGCGGAGACAATCTCCCGCATGTTCGGCAAGCAGAAGTTCAAGAGTGGCCTTGCGGGTCCGGCTCAGCAACGACGATTCGGTTTGAACTCGCATTCCCTCTTCCACGCGGACCTGGCACGAGGCAACCACTCCCCGGCCTTCGATCTCCACGATGCACAAACGACAATGTCCGGCCGGCTTCAGGTCGGGATCGTGGCAGAGGTGAGGAATGTAGATCCGGGAATCGAGGGCCACTTCGAGAACCGATTTTCCTGGAGCTGTTTCGATGCTTTTCCCGTCAATCCTGATCGTGATCATCTATTGCTCCTGCTGCGACCGCCGTCTTCATCGCCAAAATGCCTTAGAATCGATAGAGTCAGATTCGCGGCACTTTGACCAAAAGCGCAGAAAGACGCTGTTCGCAGCGTCTCGGCGACCGCCTCAACGCGAGGCCGATCTTCGAAGCTTCGCACGATTTCAGCCGTTCCAAGCCGGCAAGGGGCACAGTGACCGCAGGATTCCGCGGCCGCGAACCGGGCAAAGTCGCACGCCACTTCCAACATATCGGTGTTTTCGTCCAGAACGATCATTCCGCCGGAGCCGAGCGGCGATCCGATCGCGCTCATGGCTTCATAGCTCACCGGAGTCCCGAACAGTTTTGCCGGGATCACTCCTCCCAGTGGCCCCCCGGTTTGGAGCGCCTTGATCCGCTTTCCTCCCGGGACTTTCACAAATTCGCGAAGCACCTCCTCGATAGCCACTCCCATCGGGACCTCCACGATGACGGGCTCAACGACGTTTCCGGAAAACGAAAGAACGGCGGTTCCCCTGCTTTTTTCCGTTCCGACCGAACTGAATGCAGCCGGCCCCTCGCGAAGAATGAAGGCAACCTGCCCGAGGGTTTTCACGTTATTGACAACCGTCGGTTTTCCCCAAAGACCGGCCTGAGTCGGGAACGGAGGACGCATCCTGGGACGCCCGGTTCTTCCCTCCATCGAGTTGATGAGTGCCGTTTCCTCCCCGCATACGTACATACCCGCGGCCCTGAAGACCTCGACTTCGAAATCAAAGTCACTCCCCAGAATTCGTTTTCCAAGAAAGCCCTTGGCCCCAGCCTGAACGATGGCATCCGTTACAACACTCGGTGTTCCGTGATACTCCTCCCGGATATACACATAGCCTTTTCGTGCGCCGATGGCGTAAGCGGCAATTGCCATTCCCTCCAGGATCGAATAGACATCGCTTTCGAGAATCGCGAGATCCATAAAAGCTCCGAGATCACCCTCGGCCGCATTGCAAATAACAAAACGCTCATCAGACGGAGTGTTTTTCGCCGATTGCCATTTCAATCCGGTTGGAAAGCCGGCGCCGCCCCGTCCGCGCAAACCCGATTCAACAATCATCGAACACACCTGCTCCGGGCTCCGGGACAAGGCCGAGCACAGACCTGCATAGCGGGTTTCGGCGTCCGACTCGATTCCGCAACGTGCCGTCACGCGACGTTCGGAACCGACGAAAACGTAGGGAGCGCGTGGAATAATGCTGGCATTCTTAAGTGGCGGACTAGCCCAGTCGGTGAGCTCCTCATTGGCGCGAAATGCGGGGTAATAACTCGAAACGGAACACACACGAGCCTCAGGGAGTCCAAGAGACCGGGCGAGAAAGGTCATCTGTTCCGCTGAAAAGTCGCCTTGTTGCTTCCTTCTCCACAAGGTCGGAATAAGCGATCCTGAGCGCTCGGAGAATCGGTGAACCGGCTCTGGCACCGGAACAGACGAAATAGGCATGATCATTCATCGATACCAAAACCGGGAAGCCGTAGCAAGGTACCGCCTTTGCAGCCAAGAAGTGACGGGAACGGAGGTTTTATGGCATTTGACATGATCAGAAGGCGATCAACCGATACATCGAGCCGTTTTGGCGTGAAGTTGAACTGGGGGAGCATCTTTTCAGGGGCCATTGTCACCCTGGGAGTGGGGCTCATGTTCGTACTTCTCGGAAACGCGCTCGGCCTTTCGGCATCGAACCTTGTGCGTGACAACGTCGGTACGGGCTTACGGGCAGGGAGCTGGATCTACAACCTGCTCACCCTGACGGCCGCTTTCTATGCGGGCGGTTACACTTCCTCGCGCGCCTGTGGACTTGATGACTATTCCCCGGCGCTTTTTCACTCGATCAGTTGCTGGGCTCTGACCGGTTTGTTCATCGTCGGATTCGGGATCACCCAAAGTGATGTGTTCCGGCAGATTATCGCCGGGACGGGACCCGCGTCGGCCCGGTGGCTTGTACTTTGTGTGTCGCTGTTCGGACTTCTCGCATCCATCATGGGTGGTAAGAACGGAGTATCCATAAGCGAGCAGGTACCGGTCGGCGAAAGTGAACGAGAGCAGGATATCACCAGGCGGGTTGCCTGATAGCGGGGTTTCGGCTCAGGAGCGGGGTATGGGATGCTGAAGGTGCTGAAAAACAGCATCGAGCGTTGGTATCCCGCTCCGCCCTCCTAATTTTTTACATTTGAGCGCGGCCGTTACGGATGCGAATTCCAGGGTCAATTCAAGCGGCCAGCCTTTGAGGATGCCGTAGCAGCAGGCTCCATGAAAGACATCCCCTGCGCCGGTTGTATCGAGGGCTTTTACGGAATGTGCGAGGGTTTTGAAGAACCGACCGGATCTGTTAAAAGTCACGCTTCCGCGTTCTCCGAACGTGAGTGTAAGTGCCTTCTTGAATTTGAGTGATCCCGCTACCTTTTGAAAGGTCGCTGGATCTCCGGTCCAACCCAGCTGCTCCGCAAAGAGAGTCGACCCAACGACATAGTCACAATGCTCGATCAGGCGCAGCGTGCCTTCGCGAACTCGTCCCGCATCCAGCAGGACCGGCACCTGCCTTTTTTCAGCCTCTTCGGCCGCCCTCAAGCAGGCGTCCGGCATGACTCCATCGACGAGCAGGACTCCCGCCCCGGAAAATGCCGCGTCAGGCAATTCATCCCCGGCCAGATCAGAACCGGTAGACCTTCGACAGAACACCGTTCGATTGCCGGTGCCCTTTTCTACCGCAATGAAGGCTACCTGCGATGCGCATCCGGCGCGTTGTCGCAATCCTGCCACATCAATTCCGGAACGAATCAGATCATCCCTGATTTTTTCCCCCTCATGATCATCGCCGATCACGCCGCAAAAAGAACAAGACACTCCGAACTTGCTCAAAGTGACAAGCGCCGTCGCCACCGGCCCCCCGCCTTGCTCATCCCATTCCACGACATCCACCTTACTGTTTGCCGGGGGATACGGATCGACAACGGCGAGATAATCCAGGGAGCACTGACCGAGACCAATGACGTGCTTCATTCGCTCCATGAATAGACCAATTCGATCAGAACGCGGGTGCAATCCTCGAGAACGGGAACCGCGATCCACTCTTGCTTGGAATGAAAATTCTTACCTCCTCCGCACACATTCGGAGTCAGAAGCCCCATCGCGGAGAGCCGGGATCCGTCGGTCCCTCCACGAATTGATGTGAGTTTCGGCTTGAGTCCCGCCTTCTCGACGGCCTTCAGTGCCCTTTTCACGATTTCCGGGTTCTTCTCGAGATCCAGTTTCATATTCCTGTAGGACTCTTTGATTTCGAGTTCAACGCTGGAATGGGGGATTTCCCGCATCAGCGACTCAGCGATGCTTCGAAGGAACTTCTCTTTTTCGGCGAGTCCGCTGACCGAAAAATCACGGACGATGAACGTAATCTTCGTCTGGCTGACATCACCCGTGATCGACGTGGGATGCAGATAGCCTTCGCGGCCGGAAGTGTGCTCCGCACATATTCCGGACGGAACAAGCTCCAGAAACTTCGATGCAAGACGAACAGCATTCACCAATTTTCCTTTGGCATACCCCGGATGAACGTCCCTGCCTTTGATCGTGATGATCGCCGTATCGGCGCAAAAAGTCTCGTCCTCAACCTCGTCGGCCGCAGAACCGTCCGCCGTATAGGCGAAGTCGGCGCCGAATCTTTTCAAATCAAAATGCGCGGTTCCGTTCCCGACCTCCTCGTCAGGCGTGAATCCAACCCTGACCGTCGGCCGGAGACGGTCCGGCTCAGCCTGAAGACACGCGATGGCTTCCATGATCTCGGCGATTCCCGCCTTGTCGTCAGCGCCGAGCAGAGTCGTGCCATCCGAAGTGATCACGGACTTGCCCGCGTAACGGGCAAGCTCCGGATTTTCACTCACCCGGATGACCTGTTCTGGATCACCCGGAAGGACAATGTCTTTCCCATCATAATCCTCATGCACGATCGGTTTGACGTCCTTTCCGGAAACCCCCGGATAAGTATCGACGTGCGCGAGAAGACCCACAACAGGGGCGCGGCGCCCCGGCGGAAAATTGCCAGGCAAGGTCGCGAAGACATAGCCATGCTCATCCATGCTCGCATCCGAAAGCCCCATCTCTTTCAGGTCGTGGACCAGAGTTTTTCCGATTTCGAGCTGCTCAGAAGTTGATGGAAATCGATCAGCGCCCTCTTTCGACCCCGATGAGATGCGAACGTACTTGAGAAATCGTTCAACGAGTCTTTTGCTATTCGGAATATTCGTGCTCATGAGTGCTGATCGTAGCGGGCTTCGCCGGGATGTCAACAATGCGATCAACCAGCTCGACGATCCCGCCACCATGAGGACGCTTCGTGACGAGATCGACGCGCTGCTTTATCGCCTGAAGCGCGTTCGCGACCGCGACGGAATACCCGCAGGCCGAAAGAAAGGCTTCATCATTTTCAGCGTCGCCGACTCCGATCACCTGATCGGGCTGAAGATCGCAACGCTTCAGCGCGGCGTTCAGTCCCGAAACTTTGCTGACACCGGGAGGAAGCACCATCACCCCGCCTTTGTTCATGAAGACCCGAAGTTCAAGTTTCAAGTCCCGAATGACGGAGTGAACGATTGAATCATGCGGCACGACAGTCGCCACGATCGCGCTCCCGACCCAAATCGGATCAACCCCCCGCGCGCGCAAGGCGTCGACGAAACCCGCCGGCGGCGGCGGCGCAAGCATCGTTTGCTCGCCGGCTTTGGGGTTGTAGAGTACGGCTCCGTTCTCGGCAACGATGCAATCGAAGATCGCCAGCGCCGGGAAAATGCTGACCAACTCTGAAATGCGGCGCCCGGTAACAAGAAGAAGCTTGCGCCCGGACCGCTGAACTTTTTTCAAAGCCTGGAGGGTGCCGGGATCGACCCTTCCCCCTTCCGGGGCAATCGTACCGTCGTAATCACAGGCCAAGGCCCGATAGCGTCGCATCGTCAGATATTACGTGCAATATTCGTGAGATGACCGAGAGCATCCAACTGTCTAATCTATTTACAATTCAGCCGGAGCGCTTCGACCGCAACCCCACGAGTTTCAAGGCTTTCAGGGTGCTCTGACATGGTACACAAAATGCTCATAGCCGATCCGGCGCGACTGAGGCGCCCAGAATGGCTGCACTGAAGCGAACAGAACGTAAGCTCTATCCCTGTATTCGAATGCCCGCGCTGATGACGGGTCTCTTCATTTTTTCCCTCGCTTCTCCCGCCCACGCGGAAAGCGCCCGCGCACCTGTCGGGATCACCACTACCCTCAGCGCCTCGAGTACGCTGCATGCACCCGAAAGCGCGGACCGCGCGTCCGAAAGCAGTCTCGCTCTCGTACCGTCTTACGCAATTGCCGAGAGTTACGATCTGAGTGCGCAGATCATCTTCTCGCGCCAACTTGAGAACGAAATGAAGTCTTCGGTTTCGGATGCGGTCGTCGGGATCAGCCGTTCCAACCTTCCAGTCAATCAATTTCTCCGGCTATCACCCCGCCTGGCGGCTACGATTGCGGTGAACGAATATTCACGCGAACGTGATTCGCTTCGGTTCGCTCTGCACTTCAAACCGACATTCAAGTTCGACCTCTCACGTCTTGGCCGTGTTGATTGGGGTGGAATGAACCGCGTCATCTTCAATCACCAGTTCTCGGTTACTCGTAATTTCCACTCATTCAAGACATCGCGTACCGGAAGTTCGAATATCGCCTATTCCACCTCTTATGCCGGCACCTTGGGCTACAGATTTCCGCAAAGAGTTACGCTGGCCGGAAGCTTCACGCGCGCGATCGGCTGGTCCTACGAGGGCCATCCCAAACATAACTTTGAGCTCGCCCAGGAGCTCAGCTATTCGCTCTCCGAACATGTCGAACTCGCCCTGGGCCACAGCAACGCGGGAGCGGCATTCAAGGAGAACGGAAGAGACTCGAATATCGCGTTCCATGACGTGAGTGATTCGACGGTATTCGGATCGGTCACCCTGAGTTACTGAAGTGCAGAAAGAAGGACGTATGAGCAGAAAACAATTGAATTTCGCAACGGGTCTCCTCTTCTCGGTGGTATTGACTGGGATCGCGGCATGCGCCAAAGGGCGCCCGTACGAGGCCTTGCTCAAGGAAAACGTCGTCGATAAAAGCCTGATCGATACGCAGGCCGACTATATCTACGTCCCCTCAGTTCTTGATTCCTCGCGAACGACGACGGAATCAACCCCCTACATCGTCGGCGACACGAAACTCGTTCGCCTGCGGTTCACGCAGAACGCGCTTGAAATCGTCGAGACCGAAAACGATTCACGATTCAAGGACAACCCGACAAACAGCAAACTCGTCCTGAGCGTTCCGATCGAGCACGTGGATTATAAATGTCGTGAAAACTCCGTCGGAGAATGCTCCAATTCGGAGGAAGAAAACACCAAGCTCGAATGGTTCCAGCGCGGTAAATTCAAGGCGAACTTCGCGGGAACCCGAGTGAACGAAGTCGTTTCGCTCCCGTATACCCTCGTCAGCCTCTATTCGATGGGGACCTGCTATAGAGAAACCTCATCGCGACTCGTTTCCGCACGCGTCGAAGCGGACGCCATCAATATTGAAGTCGAAAAAGACTTCACCGGAGACCCAGGATGCGTTTATGCGGAACATTCCAGCTCCGGCTTGAATTTTTCGGCTGTTCTTCACTATTCACTTACGAAGCTCGAAACGATCGTTTCTAAAAACTATGAGCCAGTCCCTTATCCGGAATATGACCAAGGGAGTTTCGGGTTTTTTTCGACAACCGAGGAAGCCATGTCGGTCGATAACAGGGAGCGTCCCGAAGGGAGCATCACCTACCTGAACCGCTGGAACCCGCAGAAGAAGGAAATCGTCTACTATTTAAGTGATTCGTTCGCGAAACCCGAAAACAAAGCGGTTAAAGCGGCAACCTACGACGCCGTTGCGGCCATTAACGATGGCCTCTCAAAATCAGGTTCTTCAGTCCGGCTCGTGCTCAAAGAACCCGCCGGAAAGAATCCAGGCGACATCCGAAACAGCATGATCGTTATGGTCGAGGACCCTCCGGCCGTGGGCCTCCTCGGCTATGGCCCTACTATCGCCAACCCCAAAACCGGCGAAATCGTTTCCGGGCGCGTGGCGATGTATCTCGGCATCATGAAACAATACGTCCGCAGAACGTATGAGGAGATTCGACGAACAAAAACTGTCGCGAACGCGAACAACGTACCGGCAGCGGAATCCAGCAACGCCAAATTTGCGCTTCGCTGGGACGCCACCCAAGCACAGCGCCTGTCCGTCGAGCCGCAGGCGGGCTTTTCGACCATTGCATCCCAATTTCCGTTCGCTAAGGCGTTGAGCCCCACCGTTGCGGAGCAGTCGATTCGTAATTACCGGCAGAACGTCTCGTCCGTAAGAGGGTTCAAGAACAAAGCCGAGGCCGCGTCAAAAGACTGCATTTACCTGGCCAGTGATTTGAATTTTAACGACGCGGTCATCAAAGGTCTTACCGACAAGCTGGGAAAATCCATCCAGAACTTACCGCCTTGGGAGGAGCTGACCGAAACCGAACGCGGCAAGTTGCTCGATGCGCTCGTCTCTTATGTCTGGACCCCGACCCTCATTCATGAACTCGGCCATAATCTCGGTTTGCGGCATAATTTTCAAGGCTCAGAGGATGAAGCGAACTTCTACAGCAAGGACGAACTCGCCGCCATGGGACTTCAGGATAAGGTGCCCTACAGCAGTGTCATGGAATATTCAGCCCGCAACCTGAACGAGCTTCGAACGATGGGAAAATACGATATCGCCGCTCTTCGCTTCGGCTACCGGCGCGAAGTCCAGGATGTTCACGGAGACTTTCACCGCATTACCGAATCGCTCGAAGAAATCGAAGACAAGCACGAATTGAAGAACTATGGTTATTGCACCGATGAACACGTGAATGTGAATGCCGGATGCAAGCGGTTCGACGAAGGGACCACCCTGAAGGAGATCGCGTCCCACATCATCCGGGACTACAAGGAGATGTACGGCTGGAGGAATTTCAGGAACGGCGCGAGAGATTTCAGCTCATCGGATGAGCTCGCCTACGCCGCCAAGGTGGATGGTATTTTTCACAGCCTGAGACTCTTTTTCGAGACCTATGAAAGAACGGCTGACTTGTACCCGTTCACTGCCGAGCAGTGGGCAAAATCACCGAGGCTGAGAGATCTCGACGAGGCCGTTCAACTGACGGCGGACTTCTTTCTCGAAGTGATCGCGACCCCCGACATCCTTTGCGTCCTTCAGGGACCGGATCCGGAGGCCACGCCGGTGATTATGCCGATCACGCAGCTGAAGGCGGACGCGATCTCGTGCTTTGATCCCGAAATCGTCGTACGCCTGGAAAAATCCAAGTACTCGGTGATCGCGCAAGAGGGGAAATCATTCCTTTCACGAAAAGACCCCTACAGTGACAATCCTTACGCCGATCAGATCGACGTTCGTGGGATCTGGATCGACAAACTCCTCGCGGCGAAATACCTCCTGACCCGAAGGCTCGGACAGCCCTCGCTCGACCGGACCACGGGGAGTTATCTCGATTACAAGAACACCTCATCGCGAATTCAGGCACTCCTGCAATCCATTTTGTTCGGGGAGATTCAGGGCAATCTTCGTCTCTCCACCGGGTCCGGCACCGACCGGATCATCCCGATCGTCTTTGGACTGCCGGTCGATTGTTGCCAGATGATTCCGAGGCAGGATGAGGCCATTCGTCAGGCGCTGGACCTGCCGGAGACCGACACCATTCTTGCCAAGGAGCTGGTCCGTACGATCGGCCGCGAGGTGCCGCACATCTCGCACAACGCGAAGGTCGCGCCTTTCATGGATGCTTTCAGCGTCTATACGAGCAACCTGACGAAGCCGGACAAACCGTTCGGCAGCATCCAGTTGGGGGCCGCGCGATACATGACCGGACGGGAGAACCTGATCGCGAATGAGATCATGTCTCGAGTCGAAACGCTCCGACTGCTCTCTCGTGTTCCCACCCAAAAACTCAGTCAGCTCGCTCACGATGCGGTTGAAGAGAGAAAAGCGTCCGGAGTGAGCCGTCTTCTCAACCGGATCAATCCAATCCGGTATCTCCCGACGGATACTAACGCCGCCAAGGAGCTCGGGCCCGAACTCCTTTTGAAATACGCGACGGGGCAGCTCGCCGAAGAAGACTATTACTCCATGATTCTTGAGGACGTGCTCCTGAGAAAATAGACTCTAGAATCAGCGGCTCCGATCGTACAAAATAGGAGCATGCAATTCAGGATTCTGCTATTTGCCCTCCTCGTTGTTTTAGCCTCCTGCGCCCGAGCCCCTTTGAAGGGCCAGGAGAACGCGATGCGGAGAACATCGCCTCCAGAACTATCCGACGACCTTCCGGTCGAAAGCCTCCTCGCCGCCGTGACCGCGCAAATCAAATTCTTCGAAAAATGGCCTGGAGATTCGAAGCCCTTTGTTTTCGGTGAGGTGAGCTTAAAAAGGGAAGACTACCTGAGCGGTCTTAAGCGATTTGTTGAGCTCGGCAGAACATCTGCGTCTCCCGCGGTCTTTTTAGAGCGGGTAAAGGAAGAATTCGATTTCTATGAAGTCTACGGTCAGAAATCGTGGGGAGAGGTCTTTGTTACTTCCTATTTCGAACCGGTTATTCCGGGTTCGCTCAAAGCGACGCCCCGCTTCAGCCAGCCTCTTTATCAGACGCCCGACGATCTTCTCTCAATCGACCTCGCCGCATTCGACCCCCGGCTGGAACAGCAGCGCAAATTTCGCGGTCGACTCGTGGGAAAGGCCATCATGCCCTATTTCTCGCGACGCGAAATTGACTCGAACAAAAGCCTGAAAGGCCGAAAACTTGAAATCTGCTGGGTCGATCCGATCGACGCCTTCTTCCTGCAAGTTCAGGGTTCCGGCACGATTGAACTCGAGGATCGAAGACAGCTCCGGGTCAACTATGCCGAGAAAAACGGTCATCCCTACGAATCACTCAGCAATCACCTCAAATCCCGGATACCTCTCGAACAGATGAACATGCACACGATCGAAGCATTCTTGAGAAGCCTTCCCGCTTCAGAAGCCCGCGAGTACCTCGAGCGCAACCCGAGCTACGTCTTTTTCAGGACCTCCCAGGAGCGAGCAGTGACATACCTGGGGATTGAAGCCACGGATGGCCGAACGATCGCGACAGATCCGCGCTATTTTCCCAAAGGTGCGCTCGCGTTTCTCCATTTCGAGAAACCTGTCTTCAATCCTCCTGAATCGCTGGTCCCGAGCACGACAGAACCTGCGGCGCGGTTCGTACTCGATCAGGACATCGGCGGTGCGATACAAGGACCCGGTCGAGTCGACCTTTTCTGGGGACGGGGCGCTGACGCGAAGCGCTTCGCGGGCGCGATGAAGTTTCCTGGAAAGCTCTATTACCTGGTACCGAAGACCGGCCGGCCGCGCTCCTGACTCTGGGCTCTCGGTTTGCATCATTGAGAAGCAGCGATGGAAACACTATTCTGGGTTTTTTGCTGTGTCGCGTTCCTCGCCTTCGGCTTTTCCGGAGCGCCCATGTGGATGTGGGCCGCCCTGGGGTTTGCTGTACTCACCGGTGCGGGAGTCCACTCGGTCTGGGCTTTGACCATCTACGTTGCAGTCGCGGTTCTTCTCAGCGTTCCAGCCCTTCGAAGAGTGACGTTTTCACGCCTTCTTCTTTCGATTCTGCGAAAGCCGGGTTTCGCACCAAAGATTTCAGAAACCGAGCGGCAGGCCCTCGAAGCGGGCGGCGTTTGGGTCGAGCGAGAGCTGCTCTCCGGCAATCCCGACCTGAACGGGATCGCGAAGCTCACACTGCCCACTCTGAGTGTCGAGGAACAAGCGTTTCTGGACGGCCCGGTTAACCGTCTTTGCAGCATGGTTCACGACTGGGATCTTTGGCAGGACCGTGAACTTCCCTCCGAAGTTTGGGATGTGATTCGACGTGAGCGATTTTTCGGAATCATTATTCCAAGGCATTATGGCGGTCTCGGCTTTTCGGCGATCGCTCATAGCGAGATCATCGCGAGACTCGCGAGCCGATCGGCGGCCCTTTCGGTAACCGTCATGGTCCCAAATTCGCTCGGACCAGCGAAACTTCTCATCAACTACGGTACGGAAGCACAGAAGAATTACTACCTCCCGCGCCTTGCCCGCGGCGAAGAGATACCCTGCTTCGCGCTGACGGAGCCCGATGCCGGGTCGGACGCCGCGTCCATCCGGTCGACGGGAGTGGTATTTCGACAAGGGGACGGAACGCTCGCGATTCGTTTGAATTGGAAGAAGCGCTGGACTACGCTTGCCGGACTCTCGACCGTGATCGGCCTCGCGTTTCGCCTGAGCGATCCCGAGAACCTCCTCGCAAAAGGCCATGAAATCGGGATCACCTTCGCCCTCGTTCCCACTCGTCTCCCCGGCGTCGATGTGACAAGGCGCCATGACCCGCTCGGCGTTCCGTTCTCAAATTCGCCCTCACGCGGAACGAACGTCGTGATTCCCGTTGAAAACATCATCGGAGGCACGGCGCGCGCGGGACAAGGTTGGCGAATGCTGATGGAGTCGCTGGCCGATGGCCGCGGAATATCCCTCCCCGCCCAGAGTAGCGGGCTCATGAAGTTCATCGCGCGCGCGACGAGCGCGTACGCTGGGGTTAGGCGGCAGTTCGGAGTTCCGATCGGTCGCTTTCAGGGAATCGCCGAACCTCTGGCCCGAATTGCGGGTCTCAGCTATCTCGTCGATTCCTTCCGGCGGTTCACCTGCAGCGCCTTGGACTCCGACCTGAAGCCCTCGGTTGTGACAGCGATTTCGAAATACCACGCCACCGAGCTCTGCCGAAAGTCCATCAACGACGCCATGGACATCTTCGGGGGAGCGGGAATCACGCTCGGACCTCGCAATCTGATCGCGCATCTCTATTACGCCGCACCGATCGCAATCACCGTCGAAGGCGCGAACATCCTGACCCGAAGCCTGATCATTTTCGGACAGGGAGCGATTCGCGCCCATCCGTTCGCCTGGCGCGAGCTGATCGCGATCAAAGCCGGAGACCTCGTCGCGTTTGACCCGACCATCGCGGCCCATACCAGCCATTTCGTGAGAAATCTGTTTCGCGCGTCCCTGTATTGGTTGACTCGCGGCGCGTTGGTTCGCAGTCCTGTTCGAGGTCCGGCGGCAAAATACTACCGGCAGCTCACCTGGGCCTCGGCCACCCTGGGCGCGTTGACCGACTTCGCGCTCATCGGGCTCGGAGGACGCCTCAAATTCGAGGAAAAGTTGACAGGCCGGCTCGCCGACATGCTCTCGTGGTCTTACATTTGTTCGGTGACGCTGAGCCGCTTCCAGTCGGAGGGCGCACGCCGGGATGATCTCCCATTTCTTCATTGGGCCGCCCGCTACGGTCTGAATCAATTTCAAATAGCTCTGGAGGGAATTCTCGCGAACTTCCCCATCCCGATACTCGGGCCTTTGCTGCGGGGGCCGATCCGCTGGTTCGCCCGTATCAACCCGATTTCAGCGGCGCCCCGGGATCGCGACGACCTGAAAATAGCCGCCATCATGCAGGAATCCACCTTGCTTCGCTTACGTCATTTCAGAGGAATTTTTGAGCCTTTCGAAGAAAACGATCCGTTCAGGCGTCTCGAATACGCGCTCGAGCTCGAAAACACGGCCGAACCCATTCTTAAGAAGGTCGTCACCGCGGTCAAAAAAGGCGTGCTGAAAAAGGATGCCGACGACGCGCTCCTTCATGAGGCCGTGCTGAAGCAGGTGATTTCGCAAGATGAGTTTGAAAAGCTGGACGAAATGAGAAGGCTTGTGTCCGAAGTCATTCAAGTCGATGACTTCAGTCAGGACGAATACCTCAGGATGAGCGCTTAAGAACCTTTTTGACCATCTTTTCCGCGGAACTCGCGATCTTTGAGTAGACGTAGGACCGCGCATTCAGCCGCTTTCTAAGTTCCTTTTGAAGTTTCTGCCTCAGCTTGCCGGCAACCCTCCGCAACTCGTCGGGATCACTCAACAGATCGGATCCGAACTCCTGAAGCGGAACGGGAGGGAAAAACACGATTTTCCATTTCGCCGGGAGCGGAATCAAATTGAGCGGAAGCGGAATCCTTAATCCCCTTGCGAGCGCCGAAAGATCGATATTGCCGAGGTTAAGGTGAGTTTCCTCGGCCCCCAGCACGACACAGGGAATGATCGGAGCATCCGATTCGATTGCCATCCGGAGAAACCCCGTCCGGAACTTCTGTAAGTGATACCGATCGAAGGAAGGCTTGAAATTTCCGGCCTCGCCTTCCGGAAACACGATAACGAGACGCCCCCCCTTCAGAAGCTCCACGGCGCCGGTGATCGAAGCCCTCCGAAGCCCGATGCTTTCCGAAACCGCTCTGATCCGTTCTGAATAATCGAAGAACGCCCGATGCGCCAGGATTCGTGCCCGCCGCCGGGTCTCTCTCTTAATGACAAACGTCAAGAGAAGCGCGTCGACACCGGCGAACCCCGAGTGATTGGCGATAATCAGAGCCCGCCCCTTCTTGGGAATGTGTTCCAATCCTTCCACTTCCACCCGGAAATAGAGACGCAGCAGAGACAACCAGAGTCGCCTGAGCGTCTTGAATCTGGCGTTCTGAACCAACTCGACGATATCCATCTGTCAGTTTCGTTCCAGTTTGAGATCGATGAAGGTGCTGTAGGTCGCCCGAACCTTGGCCTCGACGATGCGAGTTTTATAACCGGGAGCCGAAACCGAAACCTCGACGACTTTATCCCTGAACTGGACTTCCTCTTCCTCGCCGGACCGTTCCTCTGGCGGCAGAAAGGAATTCGCGATAGTCCCGGTATAATAGAATCTGACATATTCCGGGTTCCGCACCGCCTTTGATCGCCCCTTCGAGTAAAGCTCGACCGCCTTCCCGATTCTGACATCGTCGGCCTTTGTTTTGAATTTGATCTTGAAATCGTTTGCGCTGAGGCCGTGACCGGAGGGAAGCCTGACATTCAGGTCAAGCAAAAATGAGGTCATCTTCGCAAGCAAGCTTTCGTCGCTTGACATCGGACGACCCAAGAGCTGACCCACCACATAGTGAAACGTCGGATGCTTGCATTGGAGATCATTCACGCACGCCTTCGGAATCTGGGCCAGGCCCGGCAGGGCTTTCCGATCGGGAAATGGTGAAAGGTGAAGGGCATCGACCACGATGAATTTGGAAAGACGTGTCTCTCCAAAACCCTCCCACTTCAATCGATCCCCGGACGAGTAAGATGTCTTGTCTGACTTCGCGTAAATGAAATCGAAACGTGCACACGGCAACGGCACCGCGGTATCGTCCTCGTACTCAGTCCTTCCCGTCACGAAGGGACTCAGGAACTTGAGATCGCGGGCGACCCCCGCCAGGTGCAGCGGACGAACTTGCTGGCGCATCTTCGCCAGAATCGGGAGAAATTCCTCCTGCATGATTCTCTGCCGGAATCTGAAAATCGTTTCACTTCCAAAAGACATCTCCCGGAGCTGCACCCTTCCGGTCGGCAAAAATGAAATGAATTCGAAAGGGGACTTCTTCAAGAGTCCGGCGAACATCGCGATTTTGGCGCCCCAAAAAGGCGTGCCCAAGGTGATGTATCCATCCACGAACGGGGCATATTCAGGGTGGTACTCCGCGTCCCCCGAAAACGCGCGCGTCATCCAGATCATGCCGATCAGACCGCCCTGCGAATGCATGACGAGTGAGATCTTTTCTCCGGCCTGAGGAGCCGCCCCGCTTGCCTCAAAATGGGCATGAATCGCGTTGCCGAGCTCTCTCGCAAAAACGTAGGTATCCTTATTGTCGTTGGCCGTGTCGTATTCAAAATTCACTACGTCATACGAATAGCGGTCCTCCAGTTTCGGAAGTACATTCGTGAGCGCCTGTTGCATGGAACCGAAGTGAGTCTTGTTCCCGCCGATCCCGTGAATGAGAAAGATCACATGTCTTGGTTTGAGGACCGTACCGGGTCGGGGGGAAACGACATCGGACGCGATTTTGCGCGTTCCGGAACATCCGCCGATAAATCCCGGCGCGAGCGCACCGATTCCGAACAAGACCGCGAAAATGAACGCGAATCGCATCTGGTGCCGCATGGATAATCCTCCGCCTTTTGATTGTCGCTTTAAATGAGGCATCGGACCAGAAAAACCGCGCCTACCCCTAGGCTTGTGCGCGCCGCTTCATCGCGGAGTAGGCAATTCCTGCCGCGTTAAGCTCGAGGTCGAGACGTAACCAGTGCCACTCATCATCGCTCAGGGATAAGCCGCGCGTGTTCAAAGCCGCCTTGAAATTATTCATGAGCAGCTCCTGGCAGACCTGGGTCAGACGGGGCTCTGTAAAACCGCTCTGAACCGCGTTCTGAAAAACTTTTTCACTGAAATCGAGTTGTTCCAGCAGCTGCTTTGCGGCCTCTTCGACTTCGGTTAGCTCTCCGAAGTGCGTGAGAAAGAGACGCCGGGCTCCCGTATCCCGGATCAGCTTCACGCTCTTCTTCGCTTCCTCGGGGTCAAAATCAGTCGGGCTCGTCGATGGAAAAATAAAAAGTCCCTTCCGCTGCAAGGCGGGGTATGCGAGGCCGAATGAATCGCCCGTAAAAACCCCGTTCAGCTCCTCATCGAAAATGCAAACGTGATGATTCGCATGCCCCCGGGTATGTAAGAACCGAACTCCATCAACTTCTTCCTGATCTGCGACCGATCGCACCCGTGTTGCGTCGACAGGCGCTATCTCACCGTAGAGTTTTCGATAAGCCTCTTCTCCATAGACTTTTTTTGCACTCTCGATGAGACGCGAGGGATCAATGACATGCTTCGCGGCCCTGGGATGGGCGAGCAGGGTTGCATGGGGGCACGCCTTCATCAAGGCATGGCAGCCCCCGGCGTGATCGAGATGCACGTGCGTGATCATCACGTATTTTACCTGCTCCGGGGTGAGCCCCTCTTTCCGGAGGGCTTCGAGCATGCGGGGTACGGCATGTGTTGTATTTGTTTCGACGAAGTAGGCTTCCGATCCGTCATGGACCAGATAGGCGGCCGCGAAC
>MEQK01000021.1 GCA_001770175.1 Bdellovibrionales bacterium RIFOXYD1_FULL_55_31
ATAGCTCGATGCCCCCATCTTTTTTTTCCTTCTCGAATTTTGCTCTTTCATAAAAATCAGGCATTTTTGAGTCGAATCTTGTATCGTGCTGACAAATGCATCCAGAGTCCGTCCAAAGTTCAGAATTGCCAAAACGGCTGGTGATTCGCCTGAGCAGCTTAGGCGACGTCATCCTGTCCTCGGCTGTTCTCGAATCCTCGCACTTGGTGAGTGGCGTTGATTGGCTCGTTGCTCGTGAGTACGCCGATGTCTTGCGCGGTCATCCCCGGATTCGGAGACTTTGGGAATTTGATCGAAGGTCAGGCCTCGCGGCATTCGTCCGTTTAGGGAGGAAGCTTTGGAATGAACGTTATGACGAAGTCATCGATCTACACGGCACGCTGAGGGCAAAGGTGCTCAGGAGCCTTTTTTGGTTCTGGGGTATGTTGGACGTCGCGCAAAGTTTGAGAAAGCCTCCGCGCTGGATACGGTCATCAAAACAGCCTCTTCCGTTGTTTGGATTTATTCTGTTTAAGAAACTTTGGCCCAGACGTCTTCTTTCAAGGCCTCAAACTGAGGTTTTTGCGCAAACAGGTGGGGGCACGGGAGCTGAACGGCCGAATCTCGAACATCTCCTCGACTCACCGTCGGGAGATGAAATCTGCCTGCCGTCAAAGCCCTATCTCTGTGTTATGCCCAGCTCCAGCAAGCCGGGTAAGACCTGGCCAGCGGCGCAATACTTTTCGGTATTGAAGGGTATTCCCCACCTTTTTCCTGTTATCCTCGGGCAGAGTTCCGATCCTGAGAGCAGAGAACTCGTCGAGTTATTACGGAGAGCTGAAGTTCCCCATCTGAGCGGCGTCGGAGCCTGGAATCTGACGCAAGTCGCGCGTGTTCTTGGCCGGGCAGCCGGATATCTCGGAAGCGATACGGGGCTGGCGCATCTCGCTGAGGCGGTCGGGACAGAAATTATCGTCATTTATGGCCCAACCGCGCCCGGTCTCGGCTTTGAACCCTGGCGCCCAGGCAGCCGAATGGTGGGCGCGCCGCTTTGGTGTCGACCGTGCGGGAAAATTGGAGAATTTTGCTTTCGGCCGATCAGCAAATTTCATTGTCTTAAAATATTGCAGACCCAAGCGGTTTTGGACGTCGTCCGATGCCGTTATCCGAATGATCGGAACGATTCGGGGACTCTGCGATGAGCTTGCGGCTCAGATTCTACTCGCGAGCTGTGAGATCCCTCAGCCGGATTGCGTTATCACGGCTCGCTTCGCAGCAACGGGTGGACGAGGGGGCTCGGGATTTTCGGCTTCTTCTCGATTTAAAAAACCGTGAGCTGGCTGAGCGTGCGTGGTTTCACGCGGCAAGTGTGGGTGAATTGGAATCACTTTGGCCGGTGATCACGGCGTGGGCCGCTGGCGAGGGTTCGTCGGGTCACCGGGCGGGAACGAAACGGCGTGAGCTCGTGATTTCCATTCTGAGCGAGTCTGCGCGCGGTCACATCATGAGATTGCGGGAAGCACTGAAAGCCTCTCCGGCGGAGCTTCTCTATGCGGGATATTCCCCCGCAGAAGGCGATTGGGGTGTCGCGCTCGATTGTGTGCGTCCAAGCATTTTCGTTACGGCGAAATATGAAGCCTGGCCCGATCTCTGGGGCCACTTGGCACGAGCTGAAATTCCGCTGGTCATCGTCGGGGCAAAGGCGCGGCGTTCGCTCCGTTTGGTCAAACTGGCTTGCCGTGCGCTTGGCTCAGCCCTGCCGAAAATTACCTTAGTTACGGCTTTGGCAAGCGACAGTTCGGCTTTGAAAGAGCTGTTCCCTGCGGCGGATGTGAAACTCTGTGGTGAGCCGAGATGGGATCGGGTTTATCAACGCTCAGAAGCAGGAAGCGACCGGGCACGCAGACTCATTGCGGTTTTTGAGAATGGACGTCGTCCTTGGGGGGTGCTCGGAAGTGTCTGGCGCGAAGATATGGAAGTCTTCCGAGGAACCCTCTCGGTTCCGAAAGGAACGCTCTGGGTTGTTCCACATCGAAATGATCCGGCGAGTGTTGCTGAGATGGAGAGGTTCTTACGAGAAGAAGGTTTGGATCCACTGAAAACGTCGCAACTGCAGTCGGCATCTGAGAACAGGTCGTGCATTCTCGTCGATGAGATGGGCTTCCTCTCCGAGCTTTATTCGGCTGCTGATTGGGCCTTCGTGGGCGGAGGTTTCGGAGAGGGTATCCACAGTACGATCGAGCCGGCTATTCACGGCATTCCGATAGCCGGGGGACCGAACGGAGCTGAGAAGTTCGCGGAAATAGCCGAACTGAGGGAGTCCGGGCAGCTTCGGATTGTTCGGAACCGAGCTGAGCTAAAATTGTGGGTCGAAGCGAGAAGTGGAGTGCTCGATTCAGATCAGAGAGCAGACCGTGATCGCTGGAAAAACGAGGCGGAAACGAGACGTGGAGCGAGCCTTAGGGTAGCGGAGGTCATCGGCTTGATATTAGACGCAGTTTCCACCCCATGCTAAGCTAGTCGGGAAATCACAATTTCTTTTTTATTTCTCCGGGAGTGAAGATGACGAATCACGGATCAGATGTTTTGCCGGAAGTGAAGCTGCGGTTAAGAATGAGCGCCCATGACGGGCATTATGCCGGAGCCTTGGTTGACGGCGCGCGAATGTTGCAGCTCTTTGGCGACGTCGCGACCGAACTGCTGATCCGGTATGATGGTGATGAAGGACTTTTTCGGGCATACGAGTCGGTCGAATTTCTTGCTCCGGTTTATGCGGGCGACTATATCGAAGCGTCCGGAAGAATTCTTCGGGTGGGGAAAACCTCGCGGACAATGGAATTCGAAGCACGAAAGGTAATTCGGCCCCTTCCCGCCAACGCGGGGGGAGCAGTTTCGGCAGCCGAGGTGCTTGAGCAGCCGATCGTTGTCTGCCGAGCGAAAGGGACATGCGTTACCCCTGTTGAACTTCAGCGGATTCGTCACTAGTTTATTTTATGATGGGTGAGGGTGATGCTGCGCTTTAGAGATCATTATAACTGGGTCGTGCTTGGCGATCATCCGGGGGCATTACTCAGCGCGAGCCTCGCTGCCCGGCTCGGCTTGTCGGTCCTCGTTTTGCCGCTTGCCCCCGGGATGCGCGCGGGACTGTCCGATTCGGGTCAATGCTTTGATCCTGAATCCAACTATCTCATCGGTCTTCGAGGACTCGTGCATTCAAACGGGCTGCTTTCCGAGTGTCTTCAGCGCGCCGGGGTGTTGAGTTCCGAGGAGCAGTTCATCCGAAAAGACGGAGTTTTGCCTCAAGTCATCACGCCCAGCTCGCGGGTGCTTTTTGCATTGAACGATCAGGACCTCGCGATCGAGTACAACCGGGAATTCGGGAAGAGAACCGTGGAGCGCTCAGGTTTTCTGGAAGCCTTGAAAGAGGCTGAATCGGAGTTTTTGAAATATTGGCTGGCGCTTCCGGCGCGTCTGACGTGGGATTCCGCAACCGCAGGCAAGAGCATCAAAAAAGGCTCGCCTCAGGCGTTCGGGAGTCTTTTGAAGAAGATCCAGATGGAATCGCGTCTGAATGGAAAGCTCAAGAAGAGCTGGTTTTTTCGGAGAAGCACTCTTTCGGATTTGGCTCATTTGACAGGGCGACCTGACTTTAATGAGCTTTTTCGCGGTTTATGGTTCGGTGCTGCCAGCAACAGCTGCGCTGACCCGCTTTTGGCCGATCTGGTTCACCTCCTTTCGATCGCCCGGACGGGAGCGTCTTTTAAGGGCGGCATGACCGCCTATCGGGAATTCCTGGGACGAGTTGCCAAAAGGCTGGGTGTCCATCTGCCCGAAAAAGTCGAATGCAGCCGGTTATTCATTCAGAAAGGGCAATTTATCGGTGTTCAGGTCAGCAATCATGGAACCATGATTAGCGTGGATGGCGGGGTCCTCGGCTGCAGGTTGGACCAGGCTCGCGATAAAATGACTTCGAGTGGACAAAGTTGGTTGAGAAAATTGAAGCGTTCGCCGCGACCGGCCGGCTGGAAATTTTCAGTGGCTTTGACTGTTCATGCCGAAGCCATTCCTCCGGGGATGTCCTCCAGGGTTGTTTGGCAGGAAAAGGACGCGCCCGCGCTCGAAATAGAAGTCGCTGATCCTTTGGATTACGGAATCAAAGAGGCGGATTCACGGATGATTCACCTCCGCACTGTCCTGCCATTCAAACCCGAGACTTTGGAGGTGGGGTATCAGCGGTTGATCGCGACACGAATGCTGCGACAGCTCATGGAGATCATCCCGTTCTTGGAATATCACGTTACAAGAATTTACCCGGATTTCCGGTCTGTCGAATCTTCCCGCATCGCGCCTGCCGCAGTCGCCTCGAAATCGGAATGTGAGCTGTCCTCGGTTTATCGCTTTAAGCAGTTGCAGGACCTGCCCGGAAACCTGTTTTGCTTCAACGAAAAAGGAATTTGTTCTCAATCCGGCATTGAAGGGCTTTTCGTCGCGTCGGATGAGTCTTATCCCGAACTTGGAAGTCTGGGGCCGACCGTCGCCGCTCTCGAATCCGTGGCGTGGCTCGCGCATCGGTCAGGACTTCCGGGACCGCTCAGTTGATCCAGGGCAAAAGTTCGCGGCTACTGCCCAGGGTTCTCGGTCCCTGCCCGTTCGGATATGACAGACTGCCATCATTCAGGATCTTTTCGTAATACTCGAGGTATTTCGTCGCCATATGATGATGGGTGAAACGACCTAAAACGGCTTTACGGCATGTTTCTGGTGAAAACTGATGGTTTAGGAGTGCGCGGACGTGTTCCCGGCTATCGGCACTGAGAAACCCGACTTCCGGGGTGATCAGCTCGGGCAGCGACCCGTAAGGTGTACCGAATACTGGACACCCGCTTGCGAGGGCCTCGATGATGGCTAACCCGAACGGTTCATTCCACCTGACTGGAAATAACAACGCCTTCGCTTCGCGCAGGATTGATCGTTTCTCATCGTCTCCGCACATTCCACGATAATGAATTCCCCGAATTGTTGGCCGAATGCGGTGCAGTTGGAATGGCCAGTCCCGACTTCCCATGATTTCAAGGCGCTGTCTCGATTCATGGGCAATACCGATTGCGCCTTTCAGGTTTTTGACTTTCCAAGACGCTTTGGCAAGGAAAACAAGGGCGTCACCGCGCCTTGGATTGCACTGGTAATCGTCAGGGTCGATACCGTTGTAGACAAAGTGCGTGCTGTTGTGGATTTCGGCGTGCTTGCGGGAGAGGAAAACGGTGTTGGGATGAAACTGTTCCCCGGGCTGTCCGTTCCCGTGAATCGTGACCAGGAAGGGTTTTTTCGGCACACTTCCGGGCGTACTCTGTAAATGGATAATGTCTGCGGCGCTCGGTACCAGGTCCTCCCATCGGCTTTCATTTCGAGCGATCGGAATGACTTCGATCCCGTATTCCGGGGGGATCGCGCTTCCTTCCTGGGCAATAAGCGAGACCCGATGGCCTTTCTTGACCAGCGCTTTTGCGAGCCAGTAAAGGACCCGTTCGGTTCCGCCATACTTCGGGGGAGGGATGACCGCGTGATGGTATAAGACTATGTGCATAGCTTTTGGTCCGGTGTATTGCGGAGGAGCGGCGAAAGCAACTCTTGATTCAGCTTTGCTGCGTTTGCCGGGCAGATTAGAATCGTTGAAGGCATGATCAGCAGACGAAAGGAAACGACATGATCCCTCGGTACTCCCGTCCGGAAATGATGCAAATCTGGGATGATCGGCATCGTTACGCCGTCTGGCTGCAGGTCGAAATGGCTGTATGTCAGGAACTCGTGGCTGAAGGGAAAATTCCAAGACGAGAATGGCGTGCCCTCAAACAGGGGGTCGACGCGCTTACGAAGCGTGGGGGGATTGATCCAGCAAAAGTGGAGCGCCACGAGGCGGTAACAAAGCACGATATAATCGCGTTTACGACGACGCTTGCCGAGGAGATTGGCCCGGTTTCACGTTACGTTCATTTCGGTCTGACTTCTTCAGATGTGGTTGATACCTCATTGTCCCTGCTCATAAATGAGGCCGGAGAGATTCTTATCGGGGATATCGAAAAGCTCATGGTCACCCTGAAGGGGCTCGCGAAGCGGCACCAACGGCTCCCCACGATCGGTCGTTCCCACGGGATGTTCGCTGAACCAACGAGTTTCGGCCTGAAATTTCTTGGCTGGTACGCCGAGTGGGATCGTAATCTCGACAGATTGAGGCAGGCACTCGAACGAATGAGCTTCGGGAAGCTGTCGGGCGCTGTTGGCGTTAATGCCCACTGGTCTCCTCGTTTCGAAGAACGGGTTCTGGCTCGTCTCGGCCTTTTTCGGGAACCCGTCAGCACGCAGGTTGTTCCGCGCGACCGACACGCGGAGTTCCTTCAGACACTGGCTGTTTGCGGCGCATCGCTTGAAAGAATGGCGGTGGAACTCAGGCACCTTCAGCGGTCCGAGGTGGCTGAAGTTCGTGAAGGGTTTGCGAAGGGGCAAAAAGGGTCGAGCGCCATGCCTCATAAAAGAAACCCGATTTCGTCCGAGAACGTGACGGGGGCGGCGCGGCTGCTCAGGGCCTACGCGCAGGCTTCGCTGGAGAATGTGGCCCTTTGGCACGAGCGTGATATCAGCCACTCCTCGGTCGAGCGGGTCGTTATACCCGATGCCACATTACTGCTGGACTACGCGATTCATCGGATGAACGGGGTCCTTGCTCATCTTGTCGTGGACGGGGAGAGAGTTCGGAAGAATCTCGAAAATGCCGGCCCCTTGGTTTATTCGGGGCATTATCTGCTCGCGTTGGTCGAAGCGGGGGTAACCCGCGAAGAAGCATATTCCTGGGTCCAGGAATGCGCGTTATGTCCGGAGGGCGATTTTGTGACTCTGGTGGCGACGCATCCTGAAATCTCGAAACGTCTTTCGAAACCCCGCACTCGCGAATTGGGTTCCTTGAAATACGTGCTGAGAAATGTTCCGGAGATTTACAAACGTGTTTTGAGCAGGACTTCAAACAGGAGAAAGGCGAATCCGGGGCGCCGATCAAGATGAGGAGAACGGGTTTTTACCTCAATCTGATTCGCGAGGAAGGAGGGCAGGCTACAACAGAGTACATCCTCCTTCTCGCGACAATGGTGGCGCTTGCGGTTTACGCTTTGAACACCGTCCTTAAACCGCTGTTTGGCCGGCTGCAGGGAACGGTGTCGCAAGAATTCCAAAGACTGCTATTTGGAGGGGATCTGCATTCATTCCCTGTCAGAGGCCGTCGTTAAGTTAATGGTAAGTAGGATTGTAAGGGGAACAAACGGATTGGCTAACTAAGGGGGGTAAAAGGGGGAGCTAGGGGGCTAGCCGCTAACCAATCCGTTTGTTACTGAGGAGTAAAGCAAGTGCGATGCCACGGTGCATAACGCTTTCATTTTGTGTAAAATCAATCGGTTATGGTGGTGTTGGGTGTCTAATCTCTGGTCGCCCATCTAATCTCATCACACCTCCGCTTTCAAAAAAAGTCCGACGGTTTTTGTCTGAAAACAGGATTGGCCGAGTAAATTTTTCAAAACTTCTGTGGAGGGGGGAGATCCCCTGCTTTGCCGCGGTGCGGCGTGTTTATCGAGGTAACTTGTCCAAATAATTCGGCTATCGATCGGAGCCTTCACTTACATTCCAGAGCCATTCTGGCTTCAACAGAGGCGGGCGACATTTTCTGTCAGTGCCGTCTTGCCAAGACGATTGAGCACGCCCCAGAACATCCTTCCGTGCGGATCACGATAACACGTTGAAAATCATCTATATGCAAAGCATTAGACCCAATGAGTCAAAGAGGCACACTGCTTGCTATAACGCGCACGGTTGAATAACTGCGTTGATCCATTCTGTGGATCCCTGATGAAAGGGCTTGAGGGCTCTGTTTGTACGAAGGAGTAAGGCAATGAAGGTTTTTGAAAAAAGGAATTTAGGGGTGGCGCTGGGGGCAGGGGTTCTCGCGACTTTCGTTATGCTTCCTTTAGCTCGAGGAGAGCTGGTTTTTGAAGATGACCCAAGGGCTGGAGCCGCAGCAGGACAGGCCGCAGCGAGAGTGGAAGAACGTGATTTAACACGTCAAACTTTAAACTCTGCGGAGCGCGCCCGGGTTTCCAATCAACTTTCAGAGCCCGTTTCGCAAGTACAACCTCAAGCCATGGTCGTTCCGGTTCAGCAGGTCATGATGCAGCCGCAGGTCCCTGCAGTCGAAAGTGCGGCCTTGTCAGTTCCGGCCGTTGATTCCGGTTTAGAGGTCCAGAACCTTTCGAAGTCGGAATTAATGCGACGCGAGCGCGTGCGCGCCGAGCTCAGGAACGAAGATGTGCTTCAGGAACGACTCGAGGAACTACGCCTTCGTGATGAACGACGACGGAGTGATCAACTTCTGGCCCAGCCGGGGGAAACTCTTCCAGAGCCGGTTGCTGTTTCGCCGATGAAAACCGAAACCGTGATTTCACCCATCACTGAGCGTCCCGGATCAGCTAACGCGATGATCGCGTCGGCAGGTACTCCGGTTGCCGAGGCTCCGTTCGTTCAGCAGGAACTCATGGCATCAGCCCAGCCCGCTGGCATGACCGTGAGCAGCGGCTTTATCAAGAGCAGTCCTGATGAAGATAAGGTTTCGATTTATGTTCAGCCTCGCGCAGGGGTTGCGACGATGAACCCGAGTGTCAATTATTACGACTTTAGGCCCCACTTTTCGGTTGGAATGGGTTTGGGAGTCGGTGTTTCGGATAACCTCAGCTTCGAGCTGGGATATTCGTTCAGTGAATTCGGCGTCGCGTACAATACCGGATATCAATTCGCCGGCTATCCGGGCATGGCTTATGCCCCCGGCATGACGAACGAGACTTTCTCGGTGAAACAAAATGTGGCGGATGTCGGTATGAAGCTTCATTTCCTGGGCCCCGATGCGCGGCTTCGGCCTTTTGTCGGCGGCGGAGGAGCATACTCCAAGAATTTTATTAACTACGATCAGAACATCTTGGCGCAGATGAATCCCGCTTACCTCCAGGTGGTTGGTCAGGATTACGATTTTTCGCAGTTTCTTGGCTTCCTTTCGACGGGGTTTGACGTTCGCGTGAATAAATCGGTGTCGGTCGGTGCGACGTTTAAATACTTTTCAGTTCTGTCGGCGCGGCATGAACAGAAGTTTTTTGCCGGTTACCCGGGAGGCTACGCGATGGAAGACCCGAATAAGCAGCCTGTCGGAAATGCCATTCTGAAAGCGGCTTTTTACTCGATTACTGGCGGAGTCAGTTTCGTTTTCTGATTCTTCCCTGATCTGATGCGTTAGGTTGTCTACTCCTGAATGGGCTTTCGACGAGCATGGTCGAAGGCCCATCTTTTTTGTACATTGAGAGCTGTCTCAAGCATTGCTATGATGGCGCAAGAGTTCGAAATTACGGAGGATGGGGGCTCCCTCGGGTCATGGCACAAAGAGATGAAAACGATCGCGGCTCAATTTTTAAACTCGAAGATCGGGGCGACCAGCTGTGGAGACTTGTTTTTGATCTTCCTCATGAGAAGGTAAACAAGCTCAACCGCCGAGTAATGGATGAGTTCTCTGAGATGCTTTCTTCTTTGGAGCGGATGGGAAAAGAAGGCAAAATCGAAGCGCTCGTACTTGTCTCAGGCAAGCCCGGTAATTTTATTGCCGGTGCCGATATTGAAATGATTCGAGCAGTTCAAACGATTCAGGAGGCCGAAAACCTTTCTCAGGCCGGGCAGAAGCTTGCAGACGGATGGGAAGATCTTCCTTTTATCACGGTCGCGGCTATCGAGGGGGCTGCGCTCGGCGGGGGATGTGAATTAGCGTTAGCAAGTTCGGCGATCGTTATGTCGGATGATCCGGCTGCTAAGATCGGACTTCCGGAAGTGATGCTCGGTATTATACCGGGAATGGGGGGCTGTATTCGGCTGCCCAGAAAAGTCGGAGTCGCGACTGCTTTAGATATGATTTTGACCGGCAAGACCTTAAACGCCGAACGTGCCTATCGCGCAGGTCTCATTGAACAGTGGCTTCCTAAACAGGATTTCGAAAATTCTGTCTTCCGCTGGGTAAAAGCGAATCTAAAAACGTTAAAGGCCGGTCAGCGGATCGCCAAAGAGCCAAAACTGGGAGGAATGGGGGGGCCCGTCGGCGCGTTGATGGAAAAAACCTCCATGGGCAGAAACGTTATTTTCAAGAAAGCTCGTGAAGGTGTTTTGTCCAAGACCAAAGGACAGTATCCAGCCCCGCTGGAGGCACTGGCTGTCGTCCAGGTCACGGGCGGAAGCTACGGCCAGAAGATTCGGGGGTCGGCACGGGATAAGGCAATGGCGCGTGAGGCGGCCGGATTCGGAAAGGTCGCTGTCACTGATGTATCGAAGAATTTGATTCGGCTGTTTTTCCTCACGGAGGGTGTCAAGAAATCCAACGGGCTGCCTCCGCAGCGAACCGCAGCCGCGCATCCAATCCGGAATGCCGCGGTCCTAGGGGCGGGAGTCATGGGCGGCGGGATTGCGCAGTTGTTTGCGGCAAAGGGGATTGCGACCCGGATGAAGGATTTGAACACCCAGGCGCTTGCGGCAGGTATTCAGGCTGCTTCAAGGATTTTCCAAAAGGAGCAGCAGAAAAAGAAGATTACAAAAAGACAGCTCCTCCAAAAGCTCAATCTGATCGCACCGGTGCTGGATTATTCCGGATTCGGCATGGTCGATGCGGTCGTTGAAGCGGTTGTTGAAAACATGTCAGTCAAGCAGAAGGTTTTTCAGGAACTCGAAGAGCACATCAAGGATGACTGCATTGTCGCGACGAACACCTCGTCCCTATCCGTAACAACGATGCAAAGTGTGATGAAGAAGCCGGAACGCTTTGTCGGGATGCATTTCTTCAACCCTGTCCATCGCATGCCGTTGATCGAAGTGATCCGTGGCGAGAAGACTTCCGATGAGGCGGTGGTTTCGATCTTTCAGTTCAGCAAAGCTCTTGGCAAGACGCCTATCGTCGTCAAGGATGCTCCGGGCTTTCTCGTTAACCGGCTTCTTCTCCCTTATCTCAATGAGGCGACGTATTGCCTGGCCGAGGGTGCCCCCATTCCCGAGATCGATCAGGTACTGCTCGATTTCGGAATGCCAATGGGTCCTCTTGAATTGCTGGACGAAGTCGGGATCGATGTTGCCGAAAAAGTCGCGCACATTCTTCATGATGCATTCGGTGACCGAGCTGCCCCCAGCGAACTGAACGCCCAAGCCCTTAAAGCGGCGAGACTCGGGAGAAAGAACGGCAAGGGTTACTATGCCTATAACGGCAGGAAAAAGGAATTCGAGTTCAAGATTTACGACATCATAGGAATCAAGCCGAAACCAGGTGTTCTGTCTCGCTCCGAGATCCTTGAACGTTGCGTTCTGCCGATGATCAACGAAGCGTCACGCTGCCTCGAAGAGGGGATCGTTTCGTCGGCGGCTGAGGTCGATCTCGGAATGATCATGGGGACGGGATTTCCTCCATTCCGGGGAGGCTTGCTGAGGTACGCTGATACTATTGGACCGAAAAATATCGTCGAACAACTCAGAAAATACCAGGTCAGGTTCGGGGCACGGTTCGAACCTGCGGCGGCTTTGATCGCTCGAGCTGATAAGAATGAAAAATTCCACGCCAGCTGAAACCCCCAAGCGGGACGTCGGCGCCGTTCGCCATCTTTGGGCGAGTCCTTGGACCGGATGGGTGGGGATTCGTTATCTCAAATCGAAAAAGAACTCGCGTTTTCTGAGCTTTATCACGCTTCTTTCGATCGCGGGCGTGGCGCTCGGGGTCACCGCCATGATTGTCGTTCTCTCGGTCATGGATGGGTTCGAGTTCCAGTTGAAAAAGCGGTTGACCGCTTCTGACCTGCACATCCTGGTTACTCCGACTCGGAACGCCCCGGGATTTATGGGCGGCTTCGTGCCCAAGAGTTCCGTTAATCCTACCGAGCTTGTTTCCCAAATGAAGACAGGCGGGGAGATCCTCAGCTTTTGGCCTATTGTTTCGACGGAAGCGATTCTTCGAACCGGCCGCAAGGTCACCGGTATCGTACTCAAAGGCGTGACGGAACAGAGGATGGAACGGCTGCAGGCACAAATTGTCGAAACCGCGGAGCCGCAGATGCTCGTACAGCGAGAGGGCCCCGGGATGGTTCGGCTGCCCGGGATTTTCGTTGGCCAGGAACTCGGTTATGAAATGGGTCTCATTCCTGGCGATCAGGTTTCGCTCATTTCGCCCACTGAAACGGAAGGTCCCCTGCAGGCAGTACCGAGGCTGAAAAGGTATGTCATTGAGGGGATTTATCGGTCTGGTCTTCCCGAACAGGAACTCCATACCGTATTCGCGAGTGATCAGGCGGTTCGATCGTTTTTGAGAAGAACTGACACCTTGAGTCAGTGGGAAATCAGCGTCCGGAATTTCGATCGCGCGCCTGCCGTGGCTGCGGAACTTTCCACGTTTCTGCCGCAATTCAAGGTTCAGGATTGGAATCAACTGAATGCTCATCTTTTCGCTTCTCTTCGACTCGAGCGCGTCGCGATGTCCGTTATTCTGGCTTTCATCGTCGTTGTAGCTTCTTTCAATATCGTGACGACGCTGACTCTTATGGTTCTGGAAAAGAAGCGGGAGATCGCCATACTCAAAGCGATGGGTGCCCGCCAGGGGCAGGTTGCGGCAGTATTTCTGGCCGAAGGCCTTCTGATCGGTACGCTAGGGATTTTTACGGGGGCAGGCTTGGGCTTTGTTCTGTGTTCGATTCTACGGCGTTATGAGTTTATCAGGCTGCCGGAGGTATACTACGATCGGACCTTGCCGGTCACTTTCGACTACCGGTACTATTTGGGGGTTTCGATTTGTGCGCTCCTGATAGTGCTGGCGGCTTGTCTATATCCCAGCAGGCGTGCGGCGCGTTTGAACCCGCTAGATGGGATCCGTTTCGGGGCCTGAACTCATGCCGCTCTTTGTGCTTTTTCGCTCTGCGCGAAGAGCTCTCGGAACTCTTCGGGCAGCTGAGCTTTCACATGCTCGAGCTGCCCTGGGTCCAATATCTGTCCGAGTACCGACAACACGCGAAGTAATACCGAACGGGCCATGGGCTCGTCCATCTGAAAGCGAACCATCGTTTCATTCACGACACTCGAAACGGTAATGCTGCGATCCGGCCCGGGGGGTAACGAGAATAGGTCTTCTTGAAGTCGTCGCGGCAGCTGAGCCATCAGATGGGCGGCTCCGGAGTAGTGGATTCTTTGAACCAAGCAGCCGAGCAGGAACCGGGTGATCTGAATGCAGAGCTCTTTTTCGAGATCAGTTTTCTCGGCCATCGCGTTCATGAAGTGATGGTAAGACTGATCCATATGAGCAGCTGAACGGCTCCAGACGGCTTCGATTCCTTTTCGTTCAACCAGCCTCAGGCCTCGACGAACGAGCTGCTTTCGTACAATCCTGCCCAAGCTGGATATGTCGACCATTTCGGAAGCGATCAGGTCGTCAAGTGTGATCAGACCGACGCATTTTTGGCGCCCGCCGCGCATGTTCCTGATGACCGGAATCCTTCGGATCCCCTCGCGATCCATGATGCGGATGACCTGCTCGAGATCCGCAGACTCATCGGCAGTGACAAGTGTTCTTGTCATGATGTCGCCGATGGGGACATCGAGATCACCGGGATTTGCAAGAAGGTTGCAGGTGAGATCGCGATCGGTCAGTATTCCGGAGATTTCACCCTCGTTGCCGGTAACTATCACGCAGCCGATTCCGCGCTCGCACATCACGCGGGCGGCCTGCTGTGCGGATGTCTCCGAACGCAATACCACGACCTTTGTATGAATGAACGGTTCGATCGAAGTGCTCATGCCTTCGATGGTGCGAAGGCGATGCCAGGGTCCCTTGTGGCAGTTATTTCGCTTTTGCTCTTCGCTGGCGTGGCCAGACTTTCGTTCCGTGGAGGAGCACGCGCGAGACCATTCTTTTTGCGAGCGTGACCTTCAACTCGCGCTGAGGGGGCAACAGCTCGTCGGGCAAGAGGTCTTTGACGCGCCAAAACACCAGGTGCTCGTTTTCGAGTCCTTCGAAGCTCATTCCGCCGAGTCCGATTCGGGCGGCTCCGTTTGTGTCTTCGCCCAGGATAATCTGATCGGTCGGAATTGATATCCGGTGGCCATCGGAGAACTCGATCCACGTGGTGACGTCATCAGCAGTGGCGGCCGACGAGACGGGATGGATGCGGCTCCCTTTGACGAATTCGATTGTAACAGGCGGCAAAGGATTTGGATGAGACATCCTCAAACTGCAACACAGGAGGCGGCTGATGTCAATTCTCGGGTGGTATGTCGTTTGCTGCATGGGAGGCATGATTCTGATCACTGGTGCGAACGGAAATGTCGGGACTGAACTTGTTCGGAGGCTCCATAGTCTGCGGATTGATTTCAGGGCGGCTTATCATTCAACTGAAAGAGCCGCTCGTGCTCGTGCAGCCGGTATTGACAGCACGGTCATTGACTACGCGGATTCCGGCTCTCTTGATGATGCGATGCGCGGAATTGAGAAGCTGTTCCTCGTTTGTCCGGCGGGACCCGATCTGCCGGCTTATGAAGCTAATGCGGTCAATGCGGCGATCAGGGCGGGCGGGGTCAAGCAGATCGTGAAATGCTCGGTGTGGGATGCCGAAACGGAGGCTTTCACAATTGCCAGAATTCACCGGCAATCGGAAAAGACGATCGAGTATTCCGGAATTCCTTTTACGCACTTGCGGCCAAATAGCTATATGCAGAACTTCGTAAACTATTTTGCGGACCCGATCAGGTCCTATGGTGTCTTCCAAATTCCGGGGCGGGATTCGCGATGCAGCTTTGTTGATGTTCGGGACGTCGCACGTGTGGCCGCGACGGTTTTGCTGAGTACCGATCGTCTCGATCGGGCATATGCTCTGAGTGGACCCGAGGCCTTGACCTATGGGCAGGTCGCATTGAAACTTTCAAATGTGCTTGGGAGAAAGATCTCGTACAGAGATATTCCGGATGAGGAATTTCGAAACGTCACCGCCTCTCACGGAGGTTCGAGCTGGCTCGCGGACGCGATGATCGAGCTTTATCATTACACGATTGCAGGGCATGGCGCTGACCTCTCGTCCAGTGTTCAGGAAATTCTAGGACAACCTCCCACTTCGTTTGATCAGTTCGCGCGGGATTACATCGGCGCCTTTCGCGCTACGAAGCCTCGGGTTTCGGCGTGAGTGGGTAAGGTAATTTGTAGTCGATCCGACCTCCGGATCTTCGTGTAAAATTTACAAGCCCGATCTCCAGAATCGGGTATCTTTCGCCCCAGGGGGGCGATCCCAGCTCTTCTTGAAGATCTTCACAATAAAAGCGCTGTCATATCAACGAGTTATAGGTGACCTGGCCCTCGTTCTAGGGCTGTGGGTTGGTATGCGAAATGCTTTACATGCAGCGCCGTGTGGTTAATGCATCGTGTCAAACAAAAGAAATTGGGGGTGCCGAATGAAGTTTCCATCTTTAGTTCTCGTCGCTTCGGGGCTGATCCTGGCAAGTATTTCCGGGTGTTCTCGATCGGAGCCATCCGATCCGGCAAGAATGCAATCGCCCCAAGGACCCGTGATCTCGGCTGGAGACATTAAGGATGGAGATGCCGAAGTCGTTCTTCTGAGTAACGGTGCTGAGATCGTCATCAAGAATTTGGGCGGCGAGAATTTCTTTCAAGTCGAAGCGACTTTTTCGGATCAGGCATTTTCGCGAATGCTGTCGGAGTCATCCTGGTTTCGCGCCCGAGAACGGCAGGCCTTTCTGAACCGGGAGCTGGATAAAGTTTTTGGCAAGCTCAAGACGGTTCGGGCAATCGAGCTGAGCCGGGTTCCTGATATCGGCTATTTCAAATTCATGATTCCTTATCGGCCGGATTTGATGGCGCCCCTTCGCGCGCTCAGGCTCGAAGGGCTTTCGATGAATCCTGTCGTCCACGATCGGCAAGCCTTTGAAAACGTCAAAGCCATAAAACCTTCCGAAGAAGGGCTCGTGCGTGTCGCTGATGCGCGTGGCGATACACGCGATTTCAGCGGCCTTCACCGGATACACGAGCCGGAGTTCGTGAAGCTTGCCGAAGCTGCGATTGGCGATGGAACTAAAGTAGACGGAAGTTCGGTCAACCTCGGTATCACGGATACCGGGATCACGTTCGATCACCCCACGTTCTTATCCGCCGACGAAACCCGGAATCGGATTACCTATATGCGCGATTACACTCGTGAGGGGCGCGTGTATTTTCATCCTCAGGCGAAGTTTGAGATTTCGGTGCCCGAAAATGGCGGGGACGAAGATCTTCTGGTGAATGCCCAGGTAATCGCGACGCCTCCGCTCCCGAATTTGCCGGCGGGCGACGCTCTCTCCGAAGTTAAGGATCTGAGAATCAAGGTCTCGTTTCTGCTTCGCTCAATTTTGATGAAGCCGGGCAGTGGTGCGAAACTAGGAGTTCTTCTTGAGGAGTCCTTGCAGAATTTCAGCACCGGCGAGCTTGTGGACATTAATGCCAATCAGAAGCTGAATGATAAGATTTTCATGATTCTGGTTCCGGGGGCTTCTCCGGCCGAGGATCTTCTTTTTGTCGATCCGAGCGGGACAGCCGATTTCAGAACCGCGCAGCCGATCGGCGACTTCAACAAGACACGCGCAGTGGTCACATCCTTTGCCGAGGCTTTTGGGTTCGAATTGAAAGCCGATGACCTGCCCAAGTCGGATGGTTCAGGGAAGGTGACTGTCAGGAGCGCTTCGATCGTCGGCTTTGACCCGGGAAATCACGGGTCGCATGTGGCCGGAATCGCGGCGGGCGTAAAAACAATCGCAAATGATCCAAACGACACCCTGGCGAGGGGGGTTGCTCCTGCCGCAAACATTCTGATGAATCGGGTTTGCGCCAATAATGGCGGATGCAATGCGACTGACGCTTTTATCGACCTTGTGGTGAACGGGGGGGCAGAGGTTATCAACATGTCTTTGGGCGGGCTGAACCCGTTCAACGACGGTTACGGCGTCGAAGAGACAATGATCAACCGCCTTACCTCTCTTAAAAATGTTCTGTTCGTGATTTCGGCTGGAAATTCCGGTCCGGGACGGCAGACCGTTGGAAGTCCGTCGGTCGCTCGGTTTTCGCTCAGTGTCGGCGCGAGTGCTTCGAAGGGGATGATTCAGCGGCAATATGAATGGCCTGGAATGGGCTCATCCATTCCGAACGCCGATGCCGATCAGGATTTCATGCTTTTCTTCAGTAGCCGCGGACCGACCGCTGCCGGTGGTTTTAAGCCGAATGTGGCTGCGCCGGGAACCGAGCTGAGCGCGATTCAATTGAATTCGGCTCCGGGACATCGAGGTGGGCTCGACGTTTATTGGGGCACGTCGATGGCCGCTCCTGCAGCTACCGGAGCTTACGCGCTGCTGATCGATGGGATCAAAAAGTACAACCTTAAACACCCGGATGCCCCGCTTACGACCAATTCGATTGCCCTGCGACAGGTGCTGATTGAAACGGCGCGACCGTTCGATGTTTCGTCATTCAAACCTGATCCCGGCAAACCTGATACGGGCACGACAACAGAAGGCAAATTGACTTGGATCGACGAGGGCGCCGGGATGATCGATCTGGTCGCCGCATGGAATAAATTATTTGAAATTCGGGATAAGCCGATCAGCACAGCCGTTCGGATGGGGGATGTTCCTGTTGAACTCGATTATCAGGTCATCGTTCCGATGGTCAAAGCTCCGAACGGAATCGCTTATGATGGAAGTCGCCCCAGTTCTCAGGGGGTTCCTCCGTTTGGGACGGGATTGTATCTTGACTATGCCGGCAAAGAGACTTTACGGCAGGTCTATGTGGCCCGCAGGCTTCCCGAAGCGCTCGCTTCCGGGCCCGCGGCGGGAAATTTGACGGGACAGCTTCTTACGACAAGCGACGAATTCGTCCTGAAGACGACCATCTACGGCTCAAGCAAAAATTGGCTCAAAGCCGGCGTCCTGGACCAGTTGAACTGCGATTTTTCGGGAACATCTGAAGCCCGACTGACTCTCATTGGCCGCGGCGTCGATATCAAAGTGAAAGAGGACGGAAGCGGAGAGGTGAATCCCTTTAACGCCAGTGTCCTTAACATCTGCATCAATCGCGAGATGCTTCAAAATGAGCTGCCTCCGGGGGATCACGGCGCGATTATTTCGGCTTATCGCATAGTGAACGGAGCTGTTTCTCCCCTGGCTTCCTTCCAGGTTCCGGTTTACGTGACGGTTCCGCATAAGAACTTGGCGGGATCCTCCGCCTATGAGGTTCTGGAGACGGTGAACAGCTTCGGAGTGAGTCGGAATTACGTAACGGTTCTCCCCGGGACCAGCGTCGTTCAGGTGGTCCTCGAGGTTCCTGCTTTGAAACCGGGAGAGGAATGCTCCGGTGTTGAACTGATGGCGCTCGAAGGTTCGAATACATCGAAACCGTTTGCCAGCCGCAAAGAAGCCAGGGTCTCGAATTGCGATGCTATGGGCATTCCGATAGAGAGCGCGGCCCACCGCACACTTGTTTTCACTCGTACGAACCCAGCTCCTGGAGTCTGGGATCTTCATGTTTTCGGGAGCTATAAATATGCTCGATCCAAGTTCAGGCTGCGGGTGGATTATGTCACCGCTTCCGCGAGCATTGCGAAGATCGAGGGAGATCTGACGGCATTGAAGGGGGCATTCAACTGGAGTGTCAACGAAAGTTCCATGAAGGTTTTCCCAGACCCGAAAAAGAGCAAATTCGAATTGAATGGGCTTTTTAACGCTGTTCAAGGGAAGGTCGCAAAAGGGGCCTTTATCGTGGTTCAGAATCCGCTCGGGAAATTTCGGAGCTATCCGGAAGGAACACAAGAAGTGATCATTACGACCGGGAATTCTCCGGGTAACGATATTGACCTCACGATTCTTGAGTGTGAACTGCCCGAGAAAGAAACGGATTCACTCGAGTGTGAAGCTGTCGCGGCGAGTGGTGGCGCCACAGACACGGAGTCCGCGAGCTTTCAGCCCAAAGCAGGTAAGGTGTACGCCGCACGAGTGGATGGATATAACATCAAGGACGAGGGGAAATTCACCTCAGGAGAGACGATCAGGTTTCAAGCTGAACCGGGATCTCTTCTGATAACCGAAAACGAATCGGCCTTTACGGTTAACTATGAGGTGAGCGCGAATCAGCTTGCCGAGAGCAAGCTCGCATCGAATGAGCTCTTTACCACCGGGAAATATGCCATTGTCGGGAATCTGATACTGAAGACCGGGGAAGGCGTCGTTTTGACCGGTGTCCCGGTGAGCGTCGCGATTCACTGATCGGCCTGTTTCAGGCGGCCTTTTTCTTGAATGGCTTAGCGGGCCCGTTATCAAGCACCTTTACCTTGCCGAAGGTCGCTTTTTGCGGGATCGCTGTCTTGGGTTCGATCACCTTCACCTGGCCGAAGTCATCAGGCTGTGGCGCTGGAAATTCCGCCTTAACCTTTCCGTCTGAAGATGCTTCTTTCGCCGCCGCTGCCTGCCGTGCGATGGCGAGGGGCAGTTCACGATGGGGCTGGCACGGATCGAAGTCCTCGGAAGTGAATTCGAGGTTGGTTCGTGCCTTTGCCGCAAGCTGTTCGGCATGTTGGAGAAAAAGATGAAAAAGCTCCGGGTCGATTTTCTTGCCCTCGAATTTTTTCATCAGTGCGATCGCTTCTTCGAGTGAGAGTGGCTCATGATAAGAACGTTTTGTCGTGATTGCATCGAAGAAGTCGGCGATAGCCGTAATGCGCGCGAGTAGGTGGATGTTTTCGCCGCCGATTTTGTTTGGATAGCCGGTTCCGTCGAAATTCTCATGATGCTCATGGATGGCTCGGGCCAGGAGCGCCGGGTCGAGATCCGCGGGCAGATTGAGGTCGGATTGCAGCAGCAGGTCCTGTCCAAATCCAGGGTGTTTCTGAATTTCTTTGAAGTCCTGGTCCGAAAGTTTCCCGGCGTTATTTATGATTTCGGTGGGGATTTTGATCTTCCCAAGGTCATGGAGCAGGCCTGCCATGCCGGCTTGAATGATTTCTTCTTTTGACGCCTCCGGATTGAGTGATCGGTAGATCAGGATGCAATACATGGAAACGTTGATGGAGTGATCGTAGGTGTAGAAGTCATGGAAGCTCAGGCTTCCGATCAGCTCCCGCAATTTATCAATGTTGTAATCCTGAAGTACGTCGATCATGCTTTCGACGACATCACGGCAGCCGACAATGGTCTGGCTGAGAACTTCGGTCGGCGGGTCCTGGTCGAAGAGGGTTTCGAGGTGGTGGATGGCCGAGTCCTTCAGAACAGTCGTCTTTTTGATGTCGAGCGCGCTCACCTGCTTTAGCGGAGCTTGACCGGGCGTTCGCTTGTTCTGCTCGCCCCCATTTTCACCGGTGCCCTTCTCGGGCTGCTCCTCGGGAGTGGCGTCGTCAGTCAGGTCGACAAGACTTTTCAAAAAGATCGAGCGTTGGACTTCGCGCACGTAGATCTGGTGGTATTTTGTTTTAAAGCGGACGAGATCTTCTTTACTCAGCACATCTCCTAGGCGGACGATGCGAACGAATTTTTCCCTGGACTCGATAATCGAGGAGTTGATGAATAAGTCGTAAGGAAGCCCCCGATCGATTGGAATAAGTTCAAAGGAAACCGAGAAAAAACTTTCAGCCATGAAATCACTTCCTCTAACCTGATATATCGGCAGAAAGGGGTTCAAAAATGAGCTTCGTTTTTGTTCCGGTTTTATTGGATTGGCCTTTGCAATCCCCTTGAAGTTCAGGGATTTATGAGCCGCTCAGTATCTGAGGCATATTTTCCACAATTCCAATTGCGTTTCATATACGATCGGCTGGTTCGCGGCCGGCAATAAGCTGTACCTTCACTGCCGCGCTGCGTTTCAGCCCGTGAGATATGAATAAAGAGGACCAGAAAGGATCCGAGCATGAGCGATAAAATCGAAAACGGAAAAGTTGTAAGTTTGGCCTATTCGCTGAAAGATTCTGAGGGCAAGCTGATGGACCGAGCTGATTCAAAGGATCCCTTCTTGTACATGCACGGTGCCCATCAGATCGTCCCTGGTCTCGAAGGAGCGCTCGAGGGATTGAACGTGGGTGACAAGAAGGTCGTTGAGGTGTCGCCTCGGGACGGCTATGGAGAAAAAAACCCGGCACTCAAGCTGACCGTGAACAAGAGCCAGTTCCCCGAGACTGTCGAGCTTGAATCGGGAATGCAGTTCGAAGCGCATTCTGCCGACGGCCAAAGTGTGATCTTCACGGTGGAATCGATCGAGGGCGACAAGGTTCACATCGACGGCAATCATCCTTTGGCTGGTCAGACACTCCATTTTGACGTTGAGGTCCTTGGTATTCGTCAGGCGACGGAAGAAGAAAAGGCGCACGGCCATGCCCATTCAGGGGATGGACACGAGCATCACTGAACAGCTTTACCGCCCATACCCGCGTCTAAGTCTTCTTTTGCAGCTGACTTAACCGTGTTAAGGTCTTTATGGTATGCAGCATCCACAAGGACCCATTCGACCTACACCACATCCGTTGGCAAAGAGCTACGAGCCTGCCACATTCGAAACGGCTCTCTACGAATATTGGAATAACCACCAATGTTTCGCGGCTTCGGACGAAAACGAGCCGCGGCAACAGGCGTTTTCGATGGTCATTCCGCCGCCCAATGTTACGGGGGCGCTGCATATGGGACACGCCCTCACGAATACGATTCAGGATATCCTCGTCCGTTGGCGGAGAATGAAAGGCGAGAATACCCTCTGGCTTCCCGGGACCGATCATGCGGGAATCGCGACTCAGGCACAGGTCGAAAAAGCCATTGCGAAGGAAGGTAAGGGTGGGCGACCTCTCACGCGCCACGACATGGGACGCGACGCTTTCATCGCGCGTACCTGGAAATGGAAGGAAGAGCACGGAAGCCAAATTACCAACCAGCTCAAGCGGCTTGGATCCTCGCTCGATTGGAAGCGGGAGCGCTTTACGATGGATGAAGGCCTTTCTAAGGCTGTGCGGGAGGTTTTCGTCCGGTTGTATGAGGAAGGATTGATTTATCGAGGGGAACGGATCATTAACTGGTGCCCCCGATGCCAGACCGCGCTTTCGGACCTGGAAGTGATTCCGACCGACCGTAAGGGGTTCTTTTGGCATCTCATCTATAAAATCGTGGACGATTCAGGAAAGCCGGTAAAAAACCCTGACGGCTCGGATGCTCAACTTGTCATCGCGACCACTCGTCCCGAGACGTTGCTGGGTGACACGGCGGTTGCGGTCCATCCTGACGATGAGCGTTACCGGCATCTCCACGGCAAAAAGGCCGTGCTCCCTCTTCTCGGAAGATTGATTCCCATTGTTCTCGACAGTTATGTCGATCGTGAATTCGGGAGTGGCGCACTTAAGGTGACGCCAGCTCACGATTTCAACGACTATGAGATCGCGAAACGTCATAACTTGCCGCAAGGGTTGCCCATGATTTCTGTCATGGGAAAAGACGGTCGGATCACTCCGGCAGGCGGTCCCTACGGAGGCTTAAAATTCGCGGAGGCTCGTGAGCGAGTACTTCAGGACCTTCGCGAAGCCGGGCTGCTGGTCAAAGTAGAGGACCATCTCCATAAAGTCGGTCTTTGCCAGCGCTGCGAAAACGTGGCTGAGCCCATCATCTCAAAACAGTGGTTTGTGAAGATCGCCCCGCTTGCGAAGCCGGCGATCGAAGCCGTTGAGCAGGGGAAAATCGTTTTTTCACCAAAAAGTTGGGAAAAAACTTATTTCGAATGGATGTATAACATTCGTGATTGGTGTATTTCCCGGCAGCTCTGGTGGGGACATCAGATTCCCGCCTGGTATTGCGGACGATGTCAGGAGATTACCGTCTCCCGCGAAGCGCCGACTCAATGCAAACATTGCACTGCTCCTGGGAGCGAGCTCCGACAGGATGAGGATGTGCTCGATACCTGGTTCAGTTCAGCTCTTTGGCCGTTTTCGACCCTGGGCTGGCCCGAATCGACGAAAGCTATCAGAACCTTTTATCCGACGAGCATTCTTGAGACCGGCTTTGACATCATTTTCTTTTGGGTTGCCCGCATGATCATGATGGGCCTGCATTTCATGAACGATGTGCCCTTTCGGAAAGTCTACCTGCACGCCATGGTCCGCGACGAGAAGGGCGAGAAGATGTCGAAGTCGAAGGGTAATGTCATCGATCCGCTCGTCATTATTGAAAAGCACGGCGCGGATCCCTTGCGTTTCACGCTGGCGGCAATGGCTGGACAGGGGCGCGATATTAAGCTTTCCGTGGATCGGGTTGAAGGCTACCGCGCGTTCTGCAACAAGCTCTGGAACGCGACGAAGTTCTTTCATCTTCAGCTGGAGGCCGCGAAAGGGGCCGGTGAGGATATTGAGGAGCCTGCCGGAGGGGTCGAAGGTTGGCTACGGCACCACCGGAATGAATTGATCGCTTCGAACCGCTGGATTCTCTCACGCCTTCAGACACTCATCGAAAAAGTCGAACAAGGGCTCGAAAAATTTGAACTGAACGAATCTGCCCAGGCGCTTTATGAATTCACCTGGCACGAGTTCTGCGACTGGTACATTGAGTTTTCGAAGCTGCCTTTGAAGGAGGGCGGCCAGGTACGCGTGCAGACTCTGTACACGCTGCAATCCGTGCTCGAGGCGCTGCTGAAGCTGATGCATCCGTTCATGCCGTTCGTGACCGAAGAACTCTGGGGCTCCCTTCCCTGGACAAGGCCGGCGACAACACCCGCGCGACGCCGTAACCAGGAACCCGAGCTTTTTACCATCATGCTGCAGCCATTCCCCCGGCCCGAGCCCATCATGAAGGATGCCGAGTCCGAGCGAACGATCGAAGCCCTCAAGACCATAATCGAAGCGATCCGGAATTTCAGGGGTGAAAACAACATTTCACCTAAGACCGCTTTTACGGTCATCTACAATCCTTCCATTGCCGCCGCCGATGTGTTCATGCGGATGTACGCGCACGACATCAAAGCTCTGGCCAGGATTTCGGATCTTCAGCGCGGCGAGCAGGGTTCAACCAAAAGTAAAGCTGAAGCAGTCATCCCGTTGACCAATCCTCCGGTCGAGCTTCGAATCGGGCTCGACGGACTCGTGAATGTCCAGGAAGAAACCAAGCGCCTTGAGAAGGAACTCGAGAAAGTGAATTCCGATCTCGCGCATGTTCAACGGAAGCTTGCGCAGGAAACTTTCGTCGCGAAAGCTCCCCCGGAACTCGTCGCAAGCGAGCGCCGTAAAGAACAGGAGTACAAAACGAAGCTCCTGGAGCTCGAGCGCGCGCTAAAACGTATTTCTGAAATTCCGGGACAAGCTCCTCGGGCATGAAACGCAGAGCCTTGCTTTTAGGCGCGATGTTCCCTCGGGACGGACGGAAGATCGTGGCATCTCTTCAACTGCGAAAGGGATGTGATCTCGTCATAGGCGTTGATCGAGGGTTCAAGTATTCCTTGGCTTTGGGGCTGAGGCCGGATTTGGCGATCGGCGATTGGGACAGTCTGCGAGATCTCAAGCTTCTCGGAAAGTGCCCGAGACTGACACTTCCACGTGAAAAGGACCGGAGCGATCTTTATTTCGCGGCATGCGCCGCAGTCAACGCGGGCGCGACGGAAATCGTGGCGATCGGAGTGACGGGAGGACGTCCCGATCACGAGCTTGCCGCTTTTTTGGATTTGGCGGAGTTGGCCGCGAATCCTCGTTTCGGCCTGAAAAATGTCGCGATCGAAGCGGCGGAGTATCGCCATAGCTTCATTGCTCCTGGTTCCCCTTGGAAGGCAAAACTCAGGTCCGGGCAGCTCGTTTCGATTTTTGCCCTTAACGGCACGGCGCACGGGGTGACGCTGAGGGGACTCAAGTACGCTCTTCGCGGTGAGCGGCTCATTCCGTCATCACACGGATTAAGTAATCAGAGCGTCGGCGGGGATTGCTCTATTTCACTGAAGCGGGGACTTCTTCTGATTATGTTGAAGAAGCGGCACGAGGATTCTTCTGGCGGCATGAAATTTCCCGCTTTGACAAAAGCAGAGGTCACTTGAATAATGGCGTGATGTTGTCGAAATCCGGCAAAATGAGCAGCCATCCGGCCGTGCGATTTCAGCAGATACCGGTCGTCGAAGGAAAGCTCTCCAGTTTTGATAAAATCCGGGGAACTATCGTTGACGATGTTGTTTCGGAAACAATGAGGGAACTCACCGGAGCTGACTTTGACCTTGTCCTTGGCCAAGCTTTGTACTCCGAGCGCTTTCGCTTGAAGCACTTCAAGGGGAACATTTACACCCGTTCGCGCTCGAAGAAGGACCGAGCGCTTTGGAATCGGGTTCAGGCAGGCCTCCTTCGTCCGTCCGCCGAGGTGGACCGCGAACAGCTCCTTTCCGGAGTCGTCCGCCATTTTGGCGAAGAGATTGCCGGGCACTTTGACCCTCGTGTTTATCGTTTTGCCTCCCACGCGGTGCCCTGGGGGGTCAGTTGGCTTTTGAATGCCGCGAGTGTCCGGCGTTTTCTGCCCTGGGGTATGACCGAATCGCTGGCCTCGAGGCTTCACATACTCGGTGAAGTAACCGCTCTTCAGCGGCTTGCAGAGCGTGGGACGATTCTGCTCGTTCCGACGCACCAGAGCAATATTGACAGCATTCTTATCGGTTACGTCATCTACTTGCTCTCGTTACCCCCGTTCGCGTACGGCGCAGGAATTAATCTCTACTCAAATCCGATTCTCAATTTTTTTATGAGTCATCTGGGCGCGTACACGGTCGATCGTCAGAAAAGTAATGAGATTTACAAAACCGCATTGAAGAATTACAGCACACGGCTCCTGCGCGAAGGTGTTCATTCCATATTTTTCCCTGGAGGGGGGCGCTCAAGGAGTGGTGCGGTCGAAAGCAAGTTGAAGCTGGGGCTTCTTGGGACGGGACTTCAGGCGCAGATCCAGGGGTATCTCTCCGGGGCGAAGTTCCCCAATGTTTATGTCGTACCGATGGTGATGAGCTATCATTTCGTGTTGGAAGCGGGATCTCTGATTGAGGATTACCTGGCCGACGCCGGCAAGCACAGATACATCATGATGGATGACGAGTCCTGGCAGCCGGTCAAGGTTTTGCGGTTTTTTTGGAAGCTTTTTTCGGCGCAGACAGCGATTACCGTTCGAATAGGTAAGCCTCTCGATATTTTCGGCAACTTCGTGGACGAAGAGGGACGTTCGATCGGTCCGAACGGGCGGACGGTCGACCCGAGACTCTGGCTCTCGACAAAAGGGGAGCTTCGAAGCGATCCACAGAGGGACCGCGAATATACGCGTGAGCTCGGCAACCGACTGGTCGATCGGTTTCATCGTGAAAATACGGTACTTACTTCGCACGTAGTCGCCTTCGCCTTCTTCGAGGGCCTGAGACGCCGCTATCCGGATTTGGATGTTTTTCGATTTCTCAGACTTTCGATTTCACAACGATCGCTCCCTTATGACGAGTTTACGCAAGCAGCCGCTCAACTTCGGGAGCGTCTGGTCATGAGCGAGACGCGCGGCGAGCTTCATCTGAGCCCTGAGTTGAAGACTCCTGACACGGAAAAATGGATTCGAGACGGAATAGGCCAGCTCGGATGTCTTCATGGGGCCGGTGTTATTCGGGAGAGTGATGGTGTGGTTTGGACGGAGGATATGAATCTGCTCTATTATTACCGTAACCGTTTGTCAGGATACGGTTTGTCGTTGCTTGCGGAATCAGAGGGCCCGAACAGGATGCCTGGGGAAAATGACAGCAAACGTTTTTTGGCGTAATTCGCGGATCGCGGTCATCGGTGCAGGAAGCTGGGGAACCATTTTGGCGAACCTTGTCGCGAAGAACTGCCGTGAAGTTCAGCTCTGGACCCGTACGGAAGAGCAGGCGCTTGCGATTAACTCACAGCGTCTGAATCAGCGTTACCTGCCGGAGTACCGGATTGACGACCGCGTTCATGCGTCCAGTAATTTCGAATCCGTGTTGGGGCGCGATACCGCGTGCGTCATCTGGGCATTACCTTCCGAGGCGTGTCGCGAGCAGGCGCGAAGTATCTCCGGTCTGCTCCGCGGGGATGAGATCGTTCTTCATGCGACGAAAGGCATCGAGAGGGTCTCTCTCAAACGGATTTCGCAAGTACTGGCAGAAGAGTTGCCTTGTCGCCGGATCGGCGTGATCAGCGGCCCGAATCTCGCGCACGAAGTGGCGCGCGGAGATCCTTCGGCGACGGTGGTTGCGTCCCATTTTGATGAGGTGGTCGAGGCGGGTCAGATTCTCCTGACGAGTGAACGTTTTCGCGCTTATTCGTCGAATGATGTTACCGGCGTCGAATGGGCCGGTTCCCTGAAAAACATATTGGCGATCGCGTCCGGCGCACTGGATTCCTTGAATCTCGGCTGGAACGCGAAAGCGATGCTGATTACCCGCGGACTCGTTGAAATGGTCCGGCTCGGGCTTTCAATGGGAGCAAAGGAGTCGACTTTTATCGGCCTTGCCGGGCTCGGCGATCTGCTCGCGACGTGCGGGAGCTCGTACAGTCGGAATTATCGCGTTGGCTTACGGCTTGGCAAAGGAGAAAAACTCGAGGCGATTCTCCCCACCCTTGGAGGAGTTGCCGAAGGAGTTCATACGACCGCGACGGTTCGACAGTTCGCGAAAGAGCGGAAAATCTCGATGCCCATCACCGAAGGCGTTTTGCAGCTTCTGAACGGGGCGGTCTCGGTTCCGGAAGTCATTCAGAGTCTGATGTCCCGTCCTCTGAAGTCGGAATCGTTCGAAGCGTGAAAAGATCAGTTCGGGTATTTTAAATAATAGATATCCGGCAGGTTGCGACAGTGCTCTTCCAGGTCGAGACCGTAGCCGATCAGGAACTGGTCTTCGATGAGGCGGCCGACGTACTTGACGTCGATATCGACGACTCGTTTCGAGGCTTTATCGAGAAGCGTCACGATCTCGACCGAAGCGGGTCCGGCTGACTTGATCCGTTCGTACAGGAACTTCAGGGTTCGACCGCTGTCGATGATTTCCTCGATGATGAGCACGTGTTTATCGCGGATATCAGCCTGTATATCCTTCAGAATCGTGACGGTTCCGCTCGAGGTTCGGGCTTTTCCATAACTTGAAAGCCGCACGAACTCGACTTCGGCTTCAATCTTAAGGTGTCGAACGAGGTCGGCCATGAATACGATCGCGCCTTTGAGAACGCCCACCAGAACCACTGGTTTGCCTTCATAATCCGCATTGATCCTGTTTGCGATCGATTGGACAGCGGCATCGATTTCATGGCGGTTCAGGTATTTGGTGAAATTCTT
>MEQK01000022.1:0-13183 GCA_001770175.1 Bdellovibrionales bacterium RIFOXYD1_FULL_55_31
ATTATGAATTCTCGGTTTTTCACTTTACATAAGTACCTGTATTCCCTAACATTTTAATGTGAATTCGACTCGAGGGATATCTCGAAAAGTTAAGAAACTTTTTTCCCCTTCGTCCGTTTTACTTCATAGGGAGGAAGGTTCAGATCCCGCTCAGGCATTGATGCTAAAGGTGCGACAAGGCGATAAAAAGGCCTTTGCCCAAATTTACGGGAAACTGAAAAAGCCAATTATGAGTTATATTTTTGGCTTTGTTCTCAATCATGGAGTTGCCGAGGATCTGACCCAAGAGGTTTTCTTAAAGGTTTATCGGGTGAGGGAGACCTACGAGCCCACTGCTCGCTTTTCTACATGGTTATGGACAGTCGCACATAACACCGTGATCGATCATCTGAGAAAGAAACAAGATCTGCTTGCTGATGATCTTTTCCATGATGAAGCAGAGCCTAAGAGCCCGAGCATTGAGTTGATTCAATCAGAGCTGTCGGACTCCGAAGCTGCCTTGATTGAAAACGCAAGAAAAGAGCTTGTACAGGATTGTTTGAGCCGACTGTCACCTTCTCAAAAAGATGCGCTTCAGTTACGAATTTTCAGCGATCTGACTTATGAAGAAATCGCCACTACACTGCAGGTTTCAGTAACATCGGTAAAGACCCTGCTATACAGAGCCAAACAAGGCATATTGAAATGCTTAAACAAGAAGGAGTCAGGCGATGAAAGAGCGTGACTTCTTCAAACTCATGAATACAAAACTAGCCCATCCGCCCTCGGATGATTTTGACCGCCGCTTTTGGGCGAATTTCAAAAAAGAGTTCAATTCGGCGAGCGAAATGCTGTCCATTTTTGAACAGCTAGCAAGGATGGCTCTGAAACCGGTTGCCGTCGCTGCGGTGTTGCTGGCGGTTGCGGGTGGTTCTTTTTGGTTGAGTCAAAAAGATCGCGATCGGCAGAGCAGCGCTGACCTTCAGCTCGTATCAACTCTTATGAGCCAGCAAGGCTTTCTGGATGACTTTGAAATGCTCGAAGAGCTCGGGGAAACAGGGGTCATGGCCTCAGATGAGGATTGGGAATCGGTTATGAATAACAGAGCAGGGGAGTCGCGTGGGCATTCTTAACTCGGCTGCCCTTCAGCTGTTTGTGGCGATAAGTGTTGCATTAGCGGCTTCATCCATTGATGAAGAGATCATCAAGGATTTTGATTTCTACTCAAATCTCGAACTGATGGAATTTACCGAGTCCTTTTCAATAGCCAATCAGCCGGTATGGTCTTCGGTAGAATCCAATGACCTTCAAATTCTGATGAACTTCGTTTTCAAGGAGAACGGCGGCAAGGAGATGTCCTATGAAAGGAAATAGATGCGTCTTGTTTTTTGTTACGGCGCAGTTGCTGTTTGGCATTTATTCCACAAGCGGTTTTGCCGCATCGACGTCTCGAAATGATGCAGCTACCACGGGAGTCAATGATTCAACCCGGGAACGTTGGAATCGGCTTTCCGAGACCGAAAAAGAACAGATTCGCAAGAGCTACCAGCGATGGAAGGATATGCCCGAAGAGCAAAGAATCCGGTTACGGGAACGCTTTCAACGCTTCCAAGCCCTTCCAGTAGAAGAAAGAAGGAGTATTCTCGAACTGTTTAACGGGTTTAAGGCCCTTCCGGAAGAGCGGCAGAAACAAATTCGTCAGCGGTACGTTGAATTAATGAAAATGGCTCCTGAAGAACGAAAGGACCGAATGGATTCTCTGAGGCAAAAAATCAAAGACCGAACCGACCGGAATGAAGGTCGGCGTGGCGGGTTTGGTGGCAGCGGAGATTCTGACAGGCGTCGTGGCTCCAGGAGATAGTTGGAAACAGAACATCCTTACGAAGGAGGAGTGATACATATGAAACCATCCGTATATGCCCTCATGTTTGCATTTGTAATCGTTACTACGTCTGTTTTTGCCGAGGAACAGGTGACAGTACCCTCGGCTGTCGAACAGAATGAAGTTCAAACCACTGATGAGGTGAAAAATGCTGGAGTATCAACTCAGGTGCATGAGCGGAACCGAATCCGAAAGCAGGAACACAAGACGGAATTGATGCAGAAAAAACAGGACAAATTAAAGGCGAAAATGGAACGCAAACGCGAGCGCCTGATGGACAAAATGGAAAAGAAAAATGAAAAGATGAAAGAGAAAATGGAGAGGCGATCAGAGCGGTTGAATGGTGCGGAATCGGGTTCAGGCAGTGGTCGCCGCTGATGATTGAATTCGCATTCTGAAGGGAAAGATCGACCATGAGCCGATTAAACCGGGTCTTCATAACGGTCCTGCTTGGTGGCTTTATCGCACAGCCGGTGCTTGCCGCTGATACGGATCTGGACTTGGTCTTGCTGGGTGTTTATAACAACAACGTCACCGAGGCGGCGGCAGGATTGGAAACATCATCGGCTCTTGGTCGATCTATTTTGGATATAGGCTTGAACTGGAAAACGAACGGTAACGACAAGGTTTTCTTTAAAATTAGTGGTGACACCGAGCACTTCTTCAAAACGACAATACCAGGAAACACGAAACTTGTCCTAAAGCCAGGATATCGGTTCGCTCTGTTTAACGAAGCATTGGAAACAACAGTGTCCTACCGGCTGACGAAAAACTGGCGACACCTGATCTCAAGCAATACACTGAGTTCCAGCAGACGAGGAACGGCGACCACGACCGACATTCCGACTTACGAGGATCTCAGTAGTGATCCCTATTTGAGCCACAGAGGTCAGATTAGCAGCGATTACTCGCGGGATAAGTGGAGGCTGGGCGGTTGGTTTGATTATGACAGGAAACTGTATTCCACGAGTGACAGACGTGACAGCTGTTTTGGAGCTGGCGGTAATCTGGGGCTTAGTCCCTCGAACAGAGTTGGGTTGGATCTAAGCGCTGGGTACGAACAGAATAGCTCGAATTTGTCCGGCAGTTCGTACTTTGGGCCGTTCATTCAGGGGCTGGTGATTTTCCAATTTACGAATTCGTTTTCTGGAACCACGCTATATCGGTATGCCCTCAGAAATTATGGTGCGGACGGGGTCGAACGGAATCGAATGCTTGTGGTCGACTTCGAATTTGAATTGAGTGCTTCCACCTCTTTAGAGGCAGAGTTGGTCAGGACGAATAATAGTTCCAGTGATGCCTTAAGTTCATTTCAGACCATGGAATACTCGTCGGGAGTCGCTTTTCATTTTTAACAACTATGGTCCACCTCACGACGGCGTAAATCAGGGTGCTGGCTGAATGAGGTTGAGTATCGAACCAAGGCAGCTCGATCCAGCCGTCGCTCTCACGCGTTTGACAATGAAAGTTCTCCGCGCATAAGAGGTGGCCGAATCTCTTTCCAGTTTAAGGGAATCGAGCAGTGCCGTTTTAAAACCCTTCGGAAGGTGACTCATCGCTTCGAGGTTCGCACGCTTTTCAGGAAAACATTTGCTCACGAGATGAACTAATTCGTCGGCGAGTACGGGAAAAGAATCAGGCTTCGCGAAAACATCATTCCAGATAATCTGCATCATCCGTGAATACCGGTAGTCATTCGTTCCCAGGTCGATTAACGCTTTTATCGCAGCCCCTTTGCCTTTGTAGGGCGGCTTCAGGTATTCCCGCGCGATAAATTCCCCCAACTCGGGCGAATTCTGCGCGACTTTTCCGACCCAGTTCGCGAATCCCGGTTTTTTATTCCATGGCTCGCGCGAAAGGACTTCGACAAAAAGAGCTTTCTTGGCATGTGAATGCCACGAGATTGTGTTGAGATAATCATCGATTAAATCCGGGAATTCCGCGGACACGAACGGATAACTGAGCCACTCTCGAATCAGAGAATGGTTTTCGCGTACTTTGGGGTCTTTTAATGCCGCCAAAAAGGAACTTTGAAACGCGCTCTTACGATTCTGATTCCAGAGCTTCGCCTGGAGCTCCGAAGCAATGTCAGCACGTTTGTACGTGAAGCGTTCGTCAAAGAAATCGTCGAATTCATGGCTTGAATTCGTGGTTCCTTGCTGACTGGTTTTATTCGATGAATGGGCGGACGAGCCCGCTTTTGGCGGCTCGGGCGGGCCCGATTCGGCAAAAGTGCCGGCTCCAAGGTCGAAGCGGTAATACAGGTTTGTCTCCGGATCCTGATACGTCTGGTGAAATCCACCGACCTCATTGACGAAGCGGTAATATCGTTGAGCTGCTGTATCGTAGCGGTAGAGCTTTCTATTCACCTCATCCCAGAATGTATTGGGATCGTGGCTGCTTCGCGATAGATGAGCCCAATACTTTCGATCTTGCTTCGATTTCGGAATATCGGAAGCCGCACCGGACGATTGGCTCCGATGAGTTCTGGAATGGCCGTCCTCGTAGGAACCGTGGGCGTATCTCGTTCCGTGTGACGAGAAGCGATTCGACCGGGGGTCCAGATAAAACTGTTCCCCGGTATCCGGATCGAAAAATTCATAAGCAGAACGGTTGCTCACTCTTTGGTAGTAACGGGACTGCTCCTTATCATAGCGATATTCCCTGCCCATGCGGTCCTTGAAAAGGTTATCGAATGAGGAATCTCGACGAAGTTCCTTCCACCAGGGCTCCTGTGCTGAGGGCGGCAAATCATCGGCGGCACCGGAAAAGCCATTTGCGCTCTCGCGCGACCGATCCGAATTTGAGTTTCCGCCGCGGTTTCCGGCCCGATCTGAATTCGAGTTTCTATCGTGGTTTCCGGCCTGATCTGAGTTTGAGTTTTTGCCGCTACTGCCGGCCCGATCTGAGTTCGAGTTTCTGTCGTGGCTTCCGGTCCGATCTGAATTTGACGAACCGGACTTTGAACCGGTATTCGAGGAACGCGTTTGGCCGTATCTCCAATATTCAGCGCGTTTCATTTCACTTGAAAGAGCGCTGTTTGCTTCATTGATCCGCTTGAAATGCTCAGTCGTGTCGACGCCCTTGGTTTTGTTCATGTCTGGATGGAATTTCAGCGACGCCCTTCGATAGGCTTTCTTGATTTCCTGATCGGAAATGGCTTCGCCCGTTGTTACGCGCAAGCCGAGTCTTTCGAAAAAATCAGCGCTTTCTGGCTTTGGCTCAATCACCTCGAAAGCGAAAGAAGTGCTCACGGAACTGGATCCGATGATCCAAAGCGCGCAAGCAAAACCCAAAATGTACGGCCAATCCCGGACATGGTGCCCGGGTGTTGAATTGACGTCATTTTTCATCATTTAAGCATACCATATCGGACAGCGAGTCCGTTTGGAATGCTGAATTCCCCAGGAAAACTGAGCTTTTCCTGGGGTTCATCTCAAACTATTTTCGTTCCCATTCGGAATTCGGCACGAGCTCAATCGCTGGATCAGCAATTCCTGCTTGTCTGATTTCAATCTCGATGAGTATTCGGTCGAGTTTGTTTTGAATTGCTTCGCTGAAATTGCTGTCCTTCCAAAACTTTTCGTCATCGGTGGCTCTGGAATAAGCCAAGGTCACCTGCCCCGAAACGGGCTCGCCTGAGGCTGGATCTAGTCCTTCCAGGTGGAGCCCGACGCTGCAGCTGTCGAGCCGCGCCAACGGGTGTAGTCCAACGAGTGTGCCCGCCTTGCTCTGGAACGAGGCGACCTGTCCGGGTAATCCTGTTACATGATCCAGCTTCAAAATTTTTATCGACCTTGGGCCGCCGGCGCACGTGGATACCTTACAATATTTGCACAAAATATAAGGTTCTATTGCCGTAAGCTGAAGCATGCCATGTGCTTGGACGGTGCCTTGAATCGATCCAAGTCGAATCCGCTCCAATGCCTGAGCATCCGGAGCGCGATAAATAGAAAAAAGTGTGATTAGAATTCCAAAAAAACCAGTGATTTTAAGCTTCATAACAGTGCTCCTGGCTCGGTACGGCATCATCGGATGATCCGGGCGCCGCAAGGATATAGCGCAACGCGTTATTCCAGTCAAGGGAATGTTCCCTCGACTGAGCGGTTGGGGGGGGGCGCATGTAAGCGCGGCGACCTGGATGGGCTATAGATAAAGAGACACAAGAAATGTCCCGATATGACTCTGTGAAGGCCAAGGTGTTCTCACGGTTGCGTATCCTTGCTCAGACTCGGTTGATCTTTCAGCTGAGTCTTTTATTCTATGTGCTGGCGGCAAGTGCCCAGGGAATCGCTGCCGATACGCCACAGGTGCAGCTTCCAGAGCGTCTTTTTCGTTGGATGTCTCCAGAGGGGCTCAGGAGACTCGCAGACCGTATGAAAGTGGACGGTCGTGTGCCACTTAAAACGATCGCGTCAACGGGAGAGATCGAAGCTTTGGCATATTTCAGGCCGGAGTTTCGCGGACGGGACGCGCTATTCCTGTGGTCTCACCCGTTTACCGGAATGGGCGCAGGCAAAGGCGAATGGTACGCACGTCCGGGCAACGGGGGACGAGAGCCGGCGCGTGTCCTCATGCTGGAGCCGATGAAGGACTCCGTAACGGCCGTCCTGATTAGCCAAATGGGGAAAGAGCCGATTCAAGGTGGAATAAACTTTGGCGGAATCGATTTCGTGTACCATGTCGTTCTCGATCAGGGTGGAAATGAATTCATAAAAGAATGGGTTCTGTTGAACCCCGAGAAAGTTCGGAGTTTTACCGCGGATCCCGAAATCATTAAGCCCATTCTGAAAAAAGAGTTGGATAAAATGTCAGATCCGCTATTCAGGTTCTCAAACTCTGATCTGCATGTGCTCGATTCGTATATGAACACCCAAGAAGGCCGAAAGGCCATCAAGGACACCGCTGAATCGTATCTCAACGCGAGTTCGGACAATATTCCGAAAGTTTTTCTGGGAGGCTGGCCGGACGGCCATGGAAGCGGATGCGTGAGCCGACAGCTTGGTTCTTTGCTTAGGCCCACGGGTCCCTGAGTATCAGTTAAATTCGACGGTTGATCGGCCAGTTGAGTTGGCAGAATGCAGGATAATGATAGGATACCAAAATGTCGCACACACCAACATTGCAGACGCAAATCATTTCATGTCCTGGTTGTCGAGGTGAGCTCGGTTCGGGGGATGTGAACCTGGAGACCGGGTTGGCCCGATGTAAAAGGTGTGACAGGGCGTTTCGACTTGAGTCGCGTTCCGCGGAGGAGGAGGTCAGTAAAGAACCTGTTGCACTTCCTTCGGGTATGTCCACGGAGCAGCGGGGATCGGATCTGGTGATCACGCGTCGTTGGTTCGGCGGTCCGGCGATCTTCTTATTGTTTTTCTGCTTGTTTTGGGACGGAATCCTGGTTTTTGGGTTCGGCTTTGCCGGACGGGGGCAGCGTGGTTTAAACCCTCTTCTTTTTGCGATGCCTCATTTCTATATCGGCATAGCTTTGACGTACTACACGCTTTGTCTTCTGGTGAATAAGACGACGTTTTGGATCAATCCGTCGCGGGTGCGGATTGAAGTGGGCCCGCTGCCCGCGTTCGGCAACAAGACAGTCCCGGCTGAAAAGATTGATCAACTCTATTGCCGCAAAGTGGTCGGTTCGAAACGTTCGATCAGCTATCATCTTATGATGGTATCTAAGGAAGGAAAGTCTTTCGCCATTGGTACGAATTTCCAACGGCGGGAGGAAGTCGTCTATCTTGAACAGCAAATCGAAGCAGCGCTCGGCATCACGGATCGGTTCGTCGAAGGCGAGGTTACCGCGAAGGAAATGAGAGCCGAGGCTTTTTCCGAAACCTTTGCCCGGCTGTTCAAAACGAAGACGCCGAGGTCCTGAGCGGATCGATCATCGCCGACGTAAGGGATATCAGTATCCCGTTACAGTTCCGGTGAGCGTGCCGAAGCTGTTTCCATTCGCGGTCGGAGTCTTCAAGGTTCCCGAGGTGATTGTCGTGGTCCCAACGACCAGTTGGGTGCCCGGGTCCTGCAGTATCTTAACCGGAGCTCTCGTAACAGCGAGGCTCTTGAGATTGAGTACCGGGTCGGTAAGGCTGTCCATGAATCTGAGATCAAGTGGCGTTTCGAGCGTGGTGGCGGAGACGTTATCGAAAATCAATGCACCCTTGTCTGTGGCCAGGTTGCTGAAGTTCCAGACGGCACCGTCATAGATGGCGACCTGGTCAGCATAGCCCGTCCACGCGTCCGTGGGCGCCCGGCCGACAAGATACTTCTTGCCCGTGACTGGGCTTGCTGGAGGCGTGTTCTGTGGAGCCGAGGGCACGGACCGAAAGTAAACAGTGCCCGACCCAGCCGAATAATTTGGTCCGACATAGGAAGAATAAGTCGCGTAGGAGCCCCCGGCCTTCAGGAAGCTCGTGGGGCTCGCGATATTAAAGGCACTGATCGCGCCATAATAAAGAGCAAGGCGTCCCCCTCCGGCTCCGCCTGCGGTTTTTGGGCCGGACCCGCCCGCCGCAGAAATAAAGGGTGAGCCGCTCAGATCAGTGCTCGTCAGACTGTTTGTAATGATAAACGCAGAGCCTCCAGCTCCCGGCAATTCGCGGTCATAGTTGTTATCGCCGCCTCCAGCGTTGATCGTTCCGTTCAAGGTTAATGTACCATTCACAATCAGCTTGATCACCCCGCCGCCGCTTGCGGAGCTGGTGATGGTTCCAGGTGTCCCGCCGCCCCATTCGAAGGGTTGCAAAAAGTCACCATAGGTCGGGGCTGTGTAGCTGTACGGGTAGCTGCCACAATAAGGGAGAATGCGTCCAGGACCAGCATGGCTGCCGGAGCCGTAGTAGGTACCCGCGGGATTAGCGGGGCAGTAGCTCGAACTCAGCTCCAGGGAGTTGCCGGAACCGTAGGATCGGTTAGTGGTATTATCGCTCTGCATTCCTCCGAGATAGCCTTTGCCGCGGACGTCGATCGTGCCACCCTTTTCGATCGTCGCGTTCCCCGCAATGAGCAGATTTACTCGATAACAGGCGGGGGCCGGGAGAAGTTTGCATGGCTGATGGGTGAGGATACCACCGGTCTTGACCGTCAACGAATTGATCGGAATGGCGTTCGTCGTCGCCGTGGAAACCCGCTCATAATTTGAAATGATCCAATCGGAATTCTGGTAGCTCGCCACATTGCTATCGTCGATGACGATATCGAGAAGAGGTCCGGAGTAGACGTAAGTCGAGACAGTTCCCGAAACCGCCCCGGACGTAAACCAGATTTTCGGCGTGGTGTGTCCGGGGAACTGCGAAACATAGCCACCTTGACCGGCGCCGCTATCAGGAATTTCGAAATAGCTCGTCCCGTCTATTGAAGTTGTTCCTGTCACGTTCAAGGCCGTGTGAATGGATTCCAGCTGTACTCTTGCTCCATTGCGAATGATTAGGTTTGCAACTGTTGTGGAGCCGAGGGGCAGGGCCATGGGTGTTTTGATAGCTGTGTAGGGCGGCGAACTTGATGGTCCGGGCGTTCGTCCATTGTTGTCGTAAATCAAGGTTCCGGTGCTATCCGGGTCTGAGCACTTCTTGTAGAAAACGGAACCAGGGCTGCCGATGACCTGATTATTGGAGGGGTGGGTGCCTCCATAGGCCTGCAAGAAGTTGAAATTCGGGATACTGGCGTCCTGAGTTCCATAGCATAGGGATACGCGTCCGCCGCCACCCGAGCTTTCGCTCTGGCTAACTCCGCCGTTCGCGCTCACGACGGGTGATCCCGTCGTCTTTCTCAGTGTTCCTCTTGCTTCAATCCAGACTGAGCCACCCGCGCTGCTGTTCTTGCCGTTGATCGATCCGCCATTCGCGGTGATCTTCCCATCTACAGTTATTGTTTCAGTGGCAATCAAGTGAATCGTGCCACCGCCGTTGGCCGCGTAGCCGTAGGTTGGAAACTCAGCCCAGAGTGAACTACTGATGGCGCCGGTCCCTGGCGTGGTGGGACGTGCGAAATCGCCGTAAGTCGTCCCATACCGGTAGCCATAGGAATTAGCATCAGAGGCAAGTCCGCCATGATGGGAGTAGCCGCCGCGGTTTACAGGGTAATTGCCGCAATTCACCGACGTCAAACTTGAAATCGCCACATTCGGATACGTATGCGGCGTACAATCGGTAGTGCCGGGCTGATAGCCGCCCACATAGCCTTTCATTGTGGCGTTGATTCGACCGAGTGGTCGAACCGTTATGACTCTGGCATTGATATCGACTTTCGAACAAGCCGTCGTGGAGCATGTGCCGTGAGTCAGTTCTCCTTCATCCTGAACTTCGAGAGTATCGAGCGTGATCGGGTGATTCAGGTTCAGCGTGATTTCTTCGCCATACGAGATTGTCCAATTCGCGCCAAAAGAAGCCAAATTGCTGTCATCGATCGGCGTTTGCGAGAGTGGGAAAAAGAAATAAGGAGTCACGGCCGCCGTGGTCCCTGCAGGAGGGGTGAACCAGGTCTTTGGCTGAGTGGGCTGTCCGTTCGTGAACATGCTGCTGAATGAGAATGTGTGCCCCGCAGCCGAAGCTCCCGGCGTGCCGTCACTCGGTATGTAGAGCTTGGCGCCGTTCTGAATCGTGAGACTTGTCTGAACCGTGATGGGAGAATTGACATTGGTCTGTTTCGCTGCCGCCCCGTTGTCCAGAATGAGATTTTTGATGGGCTGACTGAGCGTGGGGAATTCAGTCGCGAAATTCGGTACTGCTCCCTTGTTTTTGAAGATGAGGTAATCGTTTGAGCCTTGTTTGACGTAGATCGTTCCCGGGCCACCGTTTGAGACGAAAATGTTGTCGTAATAATCGAGTGACATCTTCTTCGTTCCGGCTGCTTCGAGAAAACTGAAGTCGGGGAGATTCGTAAAAGTCGTTGCATACAGAGCGACACGTCCGCCCCCGGCGCCGTTGTTGGGTGTCGCATCGCCGCCATTCGCCCGGATTGAGGGTTTTTGCCCGAGTGTCTTCCTGACTTCGTAAGCTTTTAGATAAACCGAGCCACCGGCACCATTGCCTTCGTGAATACCGGGGCTCGCTTTGGTTCCTGTCCGTTGACCGTCAGCGCTGATCCGGCCGTCGATGTAGATTGTCCCCACAACGTCAAGCCGGACGACACCGCCTCCATGCGCGCCCGTTGATCCCGCAGTATTTTGCGCCGCTCCGCCGGTTCCGGGATAGATCGGTGCCATGAAATCGCCGTACATTTTGCTGGCTGACGTGCCTCCGTACTGGTCAGCGCTAAAGCCCGCGTGGTAGCCGGAAGTCGGCGTCGAGCCGTCTATGGGGCTATACGTTGGTAACTTTGGCGCTCCTGGAACAGGGGTCGTGCCGTAGGTATATCCCGAATTGTTCCCACCATAGTAGCCCACGTAGGTGCCCCCGAGGTAACCTTTCCCGTCCGCCGAAATCGCCGAACGATAATCGATTCCAAGATCTCCCGTTACTTTGATGTTAATGCCGTAGCATTCGGTGGTCGTACAGGTGGGATGAGTCAGAGTGCTCCCGCCGGAATCTGAATCGCCCGTCAATTCAAGCGTGCTCAATTCGATCTGCGGATCAGGGACCGGGAATAATTTGCGTTGCATGATGACGGTTGCTCCCGGTGCGAGAAGCCATCCTTCTCCAGCGGCGGGCGCCGTGCTGATGGTCGTCGTTGTTTCAGCCATAAAGACGCGGCCCGACCATGCTGAAATGCGGACCGGTTGGCTGGATTTAATTCCGTCCGAGAGCTGGATCACGTAATTGACCCATTTATTGGCCGGGATCTGTGAAATCCCCGACGGAGGGTTCGGCATCATCGTGCCTTCGTTCAAGCTAACGGAAGCTTCTCTTTCCGAGACTTGGTTGACGTTGAGATATCCCGGTGGGGAGAGCTTTGTTATGAGTGGCGGGTCGGTGATCTGCGGCCAGATGAGCGAGTTGTCATATTCCGGCATTTTTGAATTCGCTTCTTTGCGCCAAACGCGAACGATGATCTGGTCCCAGGTGTTGATGTTATCCGCCATGTTGAAACTCAAAGTCCAGCGAGTCGGGTTGGGATTGCTTTGGCTGTACGCGATTTTGAGATTGGCGAGTGTTGGAGCGGTGGTGTCCTCCAGCGTCACGGATACGGCATTTGGAAAACAGCCTCCATTACGGCTGGTGCTGAGATCGGCGTTCAGGGTACCGCGAGCGTCGGTATCAAAGCCGCAGACGGCATAATGATAAGTCTCACCGTCACTGAGCTGTGATTTCGGATCTGTGAAACTGAAGCTATTCAGCGTGAAATCAGTGACGACTTCGGTCCGGATCAGCTCTGCGCCGGTGTCCAGGAAGGCTTTCGATGCTCCGCCTCCTCCGGGTGGGTTATAGATATTGCTTGCGCCCGTTTTGCGATAAACCCGGTACTCGATATTGACCCCCGGCGCGACGTACTGCTTGTCGGTCATCGCGCCCCATCGCACTACGACCCCGTTCGATGCATCGACATAGCCGGCACTCAGGGAATTCATGTCGACGGGCGTGGGCGGAACCTGGTCAAGAGTTCGGATGTGGCCGACGGTAGTCGACGTGTCACAGATTGTTTCGTTCCCCATCGGGTCGTACGCAGTCACACCAACCGCGATATCCTGGTAAGCCTCTTTTACGCTCACTTTGCAGCTTGTTGGACAGCTTACGGTCGTCGGCGGGGCTGTTGCGAAATTGACGTCACAGGTGCAGTTCGACCCGGCCGCGGTCGGTAGAGGATCGCACCGCACCCGACCATCGCCGAGATCGGTGACCTGGTAAATCTTGAAACCAGCATAATCAGTCCAGTCGCCAGGTGTGCCGCCTTTCAGCCAGCCGACTTCGATTTTGCAGGCGCCGGTAAGATTCCCGCCCGCGTCTTTGCAGTCATCGGGGGTTCCGGTTTGCCGGACATTCGCCAGGGTGCCTGAATTCACGCCGAGGAAGTCGGGGGGCGGTGTGGTGTCGAGCACCGGGATCGCCAAAGCGGTCGTGCTCGAACAGTTGTCCTGATAGTTGTAATCCGGGCTGGCGTTATCGCAGGCATCGACTGAAACCCACGCAGTTTCGGAACCATTGAAGAAACGCGGATTATTGCTGAACGTAAAACCGTTCGGGGGCGGATCACCCGGCAAAATGCCGGCGTGGTTGAATCTGAACTCTTTGATGATTCCATCCAGGGAAGTCGGGTCTGAAACGGAAGTTCCGCGCCAGATCTTAACGCGGTAATCGCGTGTGTCCGAAGCTTTCGGGTAGTCCGCAACGGGGGTCCAGGTAATCACGAGCGCGCCATTCGAAAATTCAGCTGTTGAGGCTCCCG
>MEQK01000022.1:13192-19254 GCA_001770175.1 Bdellovibrionales bacterium RIFOXYD1_FULL_55_31
CCGCAACGGGGGTCCAGGTAATCACGAGCGCGCCATTCGAAAATTCAGCTGTTGAGGCTCCCGCGAAGATATAAGGCAAGCTGCTGAAAGCCGTCTGATCTTTCGTGCGCTGCCAGAGGCTCTTTGTTGTCACAGACGAGTTGCCCGCAAGATCTTCTGCTTTTACGCAGACCCGATAGGTTGTCCGCGGATTAAGGCCGGTGACCGGGAATGCGATCAAATTACCCGAAGTTCCCGAGACTGCTGTTTTGTAGTCTGTCGGTGACAGATACGGCTGCGCAACGTCCGGCATGAAACTCTTCAGGGGCGGGTTTGCCGTGCAGGGATCGCTGGAAACGCCTTCAGTCACGTTCACTACGTAGCGTGTTGCACCGGTATCAACGTTCGATTCCCAATCGATCGCGCGCCAAACCGCGAACAGCGTGTGCTCGGCTTTGACAGGATCGGCGCTATCGTAATTGGGTTCGTTTGCGAGAGGTGCATTGACCAGGGCCTCGATTCCCGCAAAGACGGGCGGCGTGAGGTCTGTCGTCGTAACGGAGCCGTAGGCCACGTTTGCATTGAGCTGTCCGGTCGGGTCTTCATCGCGAACGATGAAAAAGATGGTTCTCTTCTCCGTAAGGTTGTCGACGATAATGGGAGAGGAACTCGGCATGAGATTAGAGATCTCGTCAGTCCGGATCAAGGTGTAGTCGTTGATGTTCGTGCTTGGAATGCCATCTGTTGTTTCAAGTTGATAGATGCGCCGCTTTTTTATTGCGCCGAGTGATGGATCCCACGGAACAGTAAGCTGCGCTTTGCCGCTCACGAGTTCGGCTTTGGTGATTCCTTGCGTTTTTGGCGCTCCGGTGTCCGGCAAGGTGACTCGAAGAACTTTCGTATTGCGGTCGCAGATGTTCTTCGCGGTGCAGGCGCGAACACCGAAAGCGTAAGGTAGTTCGTCACCCGCTTGGGTAAAAACATGTTCAGTCGTGCCGACCGATGGGGTGACTTGTGCAACCGTGGCGTCCATATCGAGGGCGCCAGCCGTCGGGAGTATGTAAACTTTGTAATAATCCGCCGGCACCCCGTCAGGCGCGGCCGGCTTCCAGGTGACCCGGATGGAGTCGGTTGATGCCGCGACTGCAGTCGCGATTCCATCAAAGTCCGGGACGCGGAAAGCGTTTGTTGAAAGCTCGATGATATTGCTGCCCGTGTGAGGCATTCCATCGATGATGGCTTCACAGGTGTAGCGATAGGTTTGGCCTTCGTTCAATTTCGTATCCACGTAAAAATTAATGCTCGGAACCGTTGAAGAAGCGATCAAGGCGCCGTCGCGATAGATCGCGATGCGTTTGGCGTTGGCTGGGAAATCAAAGGTGATTCGGATTCGGGTCGTGTCGAGAGGAGTGGCGGTGAGGCAACCTTGATACGAGGTTTCGCTGAGTGATTCACTGTTCGAGAAGCTCTCGGAATTAAAGCATCCCGTAAGCGGGATCAGTAGTCCCGCCGTCCAGGCAATCCTCCAAAGGGATCGAAAGTGTTTGCTCATCATACGTGCATCCTCGCCAAAGCGTCAGGCGCAACAAAAACCTGATAAGTTTAGTTTACAATTATTTACAAAGATGTTCAAGGTCTGGCTGACTTAAAAAAGCTCGTGATTTCAATTGTTTAAAAATAAATATTTAGTTTAATTAAGGATTTGGAATGTAAGTACATCGGAACCCAATGGAAGTGTTTCGTGTTGAAAGATCGTTATTCAGATTGATGTTGTAGATCCCGGCGGATGGACCCTGATAGATCGGATCCGTACTCATCCATGCTCCGCCACGGTGTATTGCAGCACCGTTGCCTCCGGACAAATATCCCTTGCCGGTGTAGTAGCTGAAGTATTGGCTGCAACTATAATGAAAATACGTACAGTAAGTATTCATAACGGACCGGGAGGGGCCAAAGTTATTCAAGTTGGCGTCGTTATAAGCAACCCAGGCCGGGTCTGTGATGCTGAAGTATTCTGTACTCGTAAACTGAACTGAAGCTCCGGCTGGTTCAAGCGAAGGCAAAATGAGAGAACCGTCGATCGTCTGACTTTCGACGATGGAGCTGATCCATTCGCTCACGTTGCCGGAGAAATCCCAAATCACTTCATTGTTCGATAGAGTATATGTTCGTTTTTGGGCGGAGCCGCGGGAAGTCCCCGCAAAGGGGTCGCTCAGGTCGGTGTTTGTCGTCGCTGATTTGGCTGCCAGGCCGACTCCACTTGCCAGCAGGAGCCCGTCTGTTTGTGCGGTCGCGGAGGGGGCGGCTCCGGAAAACCCTTGGGGCAATCGAGGTACCACGTCCCAAGTGCTGCGGACATCCGCGCTATAGTTCCCTGAAATCGATTCAATGTCTCTTGCGAGAGTTTGCCACTGGCCATTTGAGATCAGCGAATAAGTGCCGTTTGTGCCGAGATTCGCATTCAGCGCGGCACAGCGGCTTTCTGCCTCGGGTTTGCTGATGTTCGTCCAGGGGGTTCCGTCGCCGCGGGAAGCGGCGTAATAGCTTTCGTTATAAGCGGCGGCGCCATTTCCGGCGTTGGCGAGGACTGCGGGTCCGGTCTCGGGATGGCTTAAAACCGCTTTCATCTCGAACTTGGCCACGCAGAAGTCGCTCGTGACATAAGCGGTGTTCTTCTTGACGGCGATGTAACCCTCGGGGCAAACGAAACCATTCACGACTTTGAATTTAACGAAAGATGAATTGCCGTAGATATTCGCGGTCGTTACTTTGAATTCCGGTGCCGCGACGTTGCTCGAGAACGTGACTGTCACGTCCAGCTGGCCGCTACCGCTGCATGTGCCGGAGATCGCGGTCACGCCGGCATTCAGGGCGGTCCCCGTCACGATGTTCGCCGTCGGATCGCAGCTTCCCCTGAAGGATTGGGTCATCGCGCTGACTTTCCCGCCATACTCGATCGGAGTGAGGTTGCCCACGCCGTCGTTCAAATGGGTGATGGAGGGGGTGGTCGGAATTTGATTATGAACCCAGACCGACGCTCTGAAGATATTGGGCGGATAAACCTGCTTCGACGGGTTATCCGTGTCGTTCGCGATGAATACGTAATTGATGTACCTTTCAACACCATCGAGGGCGGCGTCAGCAGAGGCGCTTTCGGTATAGGTTTTCGTTAGCGTGACGTTCGAGTTCGTGTTCTCGAGTGGTGGCGGGATGGCGGTATAGCTGGCCGAGGTGCTGGGATCCGGGAAATCGGCGAGGTTCTTCGTGCCCGCGATTTTCCTGTAGACCATGACCGAAACGTTTTTGGCTGGTCCGTTGTCCCAAACAGACAAATCGATACTCCAGGTCTTTGCCGTTCCGAGATCCCTGAAGACGCCGGTGTTGGAAAGGATCTGCTCGGGCGAATTCGTGCCGCCCGTGATTGTAAGGGCGCGGATTTCGGGAGGTGTGATGTCGCGCGTCGCGATTTCCTTTCCTTGTGTGTCGCAGCGGAAGGTCGGAGCGAGTCCGAGTTGCGCGAATCCGTCAAACGCGCAGACCAGGTAATAGTACGTCGTGCTCTGGGCGATCGAGGGCGCGACGTCGTTAAAGGAAGTGCCCGGGCCCACGGATGACGCGATCAGGTAACCAGCCGGTGGATTCGCGATTTCGTCGCTGGTAAAATTGTTGTTCGCCTCGCCGACCTTTGTCTTTCTGAAAACTTTATAAATGATGGGATCATGTCCTTCAGACGCGAAATACGGGTTGTTCAGGTCTTGAGAATCGTGAGCCTCGCTCCAGCTCAGATGAACCGCGCCGTCCGAATAGGAAGGATTGGTCGCGGGGATGAACTCCGGCGGAGTGGCGTCGTAGGCATCGACATCCTTGTAGGAAACCGCGGGATTGAGATAACCGATATTTCCATCCACATCATAGGCACGGGCATGAAGATAAATTTGTTGGAACGGCTTCAGATTATTGACCTTGCATGAATTGAACGCCGGCACGGCGGTGAAGGCGGCCGGGCAATTGTTCGCGGGGCACGGGCATCGTTTGATTTCGGTAATGGTCGGTGTCGGAAGTCCCGGATCATCCACTTCGAAGATCACGATCCCGGCGTAATTGGGCTGATCAGCGACCGGCGGGATATCCCAACCGACTTTGACAACACCCTCTCCTTCGGCGGCGGTTGAGACGGCGCTCTTGATGCCGCTGAAGTTCTTCGGGGGGGTGAGTCCACGCAGCTCGACGACCTTCGATACGTCGAGGTCCGTGCAGTTCGCGTCGATTTCTGCTCCGGCGTTTCCGATATCACAGGCGTCGACTTTTACGAAAACGAGCTGTCTTTCGTCGAACGTGAGAATTGGATCGCCTCTCTCCAGGTCGTACCCGGTCGGGTATAGGTTTCGCTTGAACTTTTTGCTCATTTTAGCGGACTTTGTGTACGGCGCGACGGTTCCTTCGGTCCAAACAGTAATCTTGTAATCTTCGATATCAGAGCTGGCTTCGGCCACATTCCAGCGGATCTCGAGTTTCCCGTTATCACCGTTTGTCGGGTTCCAACTCAGGTTCTGGATCCCGTCGAACACGGGGGCTGTCTTGTCGAGCGTTTTCTTGATGACGGCGTCAGTCTGTGGCAGAACCGCGATCTGATTTGAAACGTTTCCGGCCGCATCCACGCTCTTTACACAAACGCTGTAAGTCGTTTTCGGGAAAAGATCGGTAATGGCTTCAGAAACCGGATCGCCATTTCTAAAATTCGAGGCTGGAACCGTTTTGTAGGGAAAAATGGAATCGAGACAGGCATCGCCTTCGGAACTCGGAATCGCGTAAATCCAGTATTCATTCGGGCCGTTCGAGTCGGCGTCATTCGCGGGGGCGCTTTCGATGCCCTGATACCCGTATTGAGCGGCGCGTGCAGTCCATTGAACATAGAGAGTGGTTTCATTGATGAGACCCAGTTGTGCAGGTGTTAGTTCCTGAGGGTTCCTGACGGCGGGAACACCGATCGACAGCGGTCGTACGAGGTCATCTCCCGTGAATACCTTGACGACTTGTGTGTTCGCGGTGGTCTGGGTTGGGTTCGCGAGGTCAGCATCGCGGACGACGAAGTAATACCACTTGTTCTCGTCTGATGCGCCCAGATTGAGTGCGAGAGTGGTTTGAGGATTCCAGGGTTTGTCGACGTCAAAATTTTTGAGCGTGGTGAGCGCTGATCCGTCTTCGTTGCTGCGATAAACGACCCGTCGAGCAATGCCTCCGTCTCGATGAATCCAGGGAACTGTGATGAGAATCTGCGCGTTCGAGACGATAGCCGAAGTGGCGCCCAGCGTTCGGGGGAGGCCTTGATCCGAAATCGCCACCTTTTTGAACTCAGTGTTCGAGTCACAGATATTCGCGACTGAGCAGGCCCTGACTCCGAAAGCGTAAGTGAGGTCGTCGCCGAGATCTTTGATGATCGCGCTGTTCGTTCCTGAGGGAACCGTCGTTTCGGGACCGAGTGCGTCCATTTCGAGTTCCGTCATGGCGGCGAAAGGCGAAACTGGAACCGCAAATAGCTGGTAGTACTCGGCTGGGATTCCCGTCGCGGGATTCCAGGTGAGACGAACCTGGCGGCCGCCGTCCAGGGTAGCTGTCAGGATGCCATCGAAATCGGGTGGGTTCGATGTGACTGGAGAAACCTGGAGCATGCGGGTGCCCATCATCGGGGCACCGTCGAAGACTCCTTCGCAGGTATAGCTGTATACCTGGCCTTCGATCAAACCCGTGTCGATGTAGGACGTGACGTTTCGTTGATTGAAGGTTGCGACGAGATAACCGCCATCTCTGAATATTTTGACTTTGCTTGCATCGTCCGGGAATTCAAAGTTAATTTTAATGCGAGTCGTGTCCAGAGGGGTTGCTGAAATGCAACCGCTATAGCTCGCCCTGACCTGGGTTGTTGTAACCAGGCTTTCGGAACTGATACACCCCGCGCTTATGGTGAGCGCTGCGCAGAGGAGCAAAATTTGAGATCTCACGAGGCCATTCATAGGCTTTACCGTTCTAACGTCCTTCTATACGTACAACCTAAGACGCGATAACCTGATGAATTCAGTATACTA
>MEQK01000022.1:19268-48269 GCA_001770175.1 Bdellovibrionales bacterium RIFOXYD1_FULL_55_31
ATACTATTGTCGGGATGGAGAAACAAGGCCTTGACGGGTCTATTAAGTCTTCTGGTTTCATCGCCTTATAAGAAATTGTTAATAAATTTAAATCACGGAGCGCAGGTGGTTTTGCTGGAATCGAATCGTCCCTGTTGTGCCGAGCAGTTTTGTTTCACTTCAGTGATGCTCAGAGCTTTGTTGTAAATCCTGGCAACCGGGACTCGCATATCCGAAGCCCATCGATAACTGGTTCCGCCCGGGTAGGCGATGCCGATGCGCCAAGGTTCCGTTCCAAAGTCCCGGCCCAGCGTATTGGCTGTGAACGTGGTCGTTCCTTCGAGCGTACCATTGACATAAAGTTTTATTGTTCCACCGCTCTTGCTGACGACCGCGACCACGTGATGATAAACGCCGGCCGCGAAGGTTCTTGCGCTCGAGACCCCTTTTGCAACGTTACCGGTCAGCCAATGAGTCATCGTGAAATTCCTTCCGGCCGTATACGTCGTCCCGGTATGATAGCCCGCCTTCATGATGATCCCGTATTGATCCGCATTGATATCCCCGGCGGGGGGAGTGGTATTTGGTCTCACCCAGGCTTCAATGGAATAGTCCGAATCTTTTTGGATGTTCTGCAGGGTCGTGGAATTCGCTATCTGGACATATCGATCCCCGCTTAAACGATCCAGACCGAGAAAGTGCGGAGAGGTAGCGGCCCCGGTTCCCTGCCATCCGACCGGTGAGCTGCAGGAAGCGGGGAAGCCGGTGAGTGTGGCGGTTTGAAGTGCCGCAAGATCAGACCAGTTCAAGTCGGAACTCGCGCAGCCGCTGGTGTATGGGGCAAGCATCCCTTTGGCGTTTGCGGCGTCGAGATGAAGGACGAGATTGCTGCTGACGACGGGTTCGACGGGCGTCGTGCGGAACCGGTTGACCGAGGCGTTGAAGTTTGTTTTCGGAATATTCGCGTCGAGAGCGGACCCGTCCGATGAGCCGTAGATGTTCAGGTTGAGGATTTTTCCGCTCCAGTTCTTCGTGCCAGAGGGGAGACCGCCCACGGTCAGGGGAGTCGAACCATTTGAGGGCGCAAGATTGATTGAGCATTCTTGCGCGGAATTGACGAAAAGCTTTGCGGTCGATCCGTCGAGAATCGCGGCGACGTTCATCCAGAGGTTATTCGAAAGGCTTGAGGTGGATCGGCAAACGCCCGGTGCCAAATGCGCGGCAATCTGAGCTGCCGTGAGAACTTTATTGTAAATGGCGACCTCGTCAATTACCCCGGGGAAATAACCGGCCTCGCTCCCCGTCGCGTTTCTGCCGATATAGCCGCCACCCGTCGCGGCTGAGTAGCCGGAGACCTTGCTGTCTGAAAGCGTTCCGTTAATGTACGTCTTTTGAGTTGCGCCGTCGGACGTGAAGGCGACATGTGTCCAGGTATTCGCGGGGATCACGCCCATGGTCCTCCAGTCCGCAACTCCGTAGGTGATCACGGAAAGTTTTCCGGACGGATCAATCCAGAGGCCGATTCCGTTTGTCGTGCCATTCTTGAAAATCGGAGAATTCTGAGCCGTTCCGTTCCACTTGATCCAGGCTTCAATCGTGATCGCCCCTGATGTGGGAGAAAGGGTCGTGAAGCTTACGCTCGAACTCGTGCCGTTCAAGGTAACGGCGGTGTCTCCGCTGCGTCCGACTGTTCCCAAGGTTACGCTGTTGTATGTCCCGGTTCTGCCCCCTCCTGAGCTGTCGGTGGCACTTGTTCCACTGGCCTCGCCGAGACGCCAGTACCCGGTCGGCCCGTCTGCCAGAACCGCACTTGAGAAGCTGACTGTCGAACCGTCTGTACTCAGTTCGAGCTTCGCGCCGGTTCCTTGTTTCAGAGTGAAGCCATACCCCGCTTCGTCGCTGTTGCTGAGAATGACCTTGTCGGAGCTGCTGGCGTTAATCGGGGAAATCCAGGTCGTGAACAAAACTTTGGTCATTCCGTTCAGCAAGGAACCCAGGCTCATCGATTCGCCGGGGGCGCCGAAAAACCCGAGTGCATAAGGAGTGGTCGAGCTGCCGTTTCCTGACCAGGGGTCCGAAGCGCCCGCACTCGAAAGATTTCCGATCGTGGAGCCGATCAGCCCGAGCCAGGTGAGAGTACGATTGTTGTTGAAGTTCGTCGTGCTTCTCGGTTCGCTCGGAATGCTCGAAAGCCCGGTGGCGGCGTCGGCCGTCGTCGCGTCGAAGGCCGCCAGAAGCTTCGTTGTCGAGAACGGTTCGCGAATGGTGACGTAGAAAGAACCCGTGGTGGATTTCGTTCCATCGGAAACAGTCTGAGTGAATTTAAACGTGCCCCTTTGCGCGGCAGTCGGCGTCCATGCGATCGTGGCAGTTCCGCCAGTCGTGGAATAAGGGTTGCCCGCGCTCATCGAAGGCAAAGAGCTGCATGGGGCGGACGCGGCGTAGTTGGGATCAGCCGGGTCAAGGCCGATTGTTTCGTAGATGCACGACGTGAAGCTCGGAGAACCGATGCTGACGGTTGCGGTCGAGGTCAAAGTAAGGGTGTTCCCCTGGACAGCGGGAGGACTGGAATTCGTCGCATCGAGGGGGTACAGCCTGTTCGCTGGTTGTGTCAGCACGGGTGCCGGGATCTGCTTTTTCACATTACGTATGGTCGTGACCACGTCGCCGGCCGCGTTGGTTTGGGTAGCGGTGAGTTTGACATCTCCTTCTGACAAAGTGGAAAAATCAAAGCTCGCGCTCCAGGTCCCGCCGACACATGACGGTGAAGCGGTCAGGGTGAGGCTTCCTTCGGCTTTGACTTGAACCGGCAAACCGAAAAGCGAACAGGTTCCGACCAGGTCGGCAGAGTTCATGTAAGACGTACCCTCGGCCGCGGCAAAGGAGGGGGGACTGGTGGCTTTCGTCGCGTATCGGATGGCGTGGGCGGAATCGCCTGCCGCATTCGTCTGGGAGGCTACAACCGTGATTGTGCCGTCTCTCAGCGTGCCGACATCAATGGTCTTGGACCATTTCGGGTTGGATGCGAGATTACATGTCGCCGTGGTCGTGATCGCAACCGGGGTTCCGATGTTGATCGTGACGGGTTGAGCATCCAACGAACAGCCGCCCTCAAGGACCAAAGACGGGCTCGAACTCAGAATGGAGCTGGTATCATTTGCGGGTTTCGTGACGGTCGGCGGATTGGTGCTCTTAAAAAAGCTTCGGATGCCGGTGCCGGAATTTCCGTCAAGATTGGTCTGAGAAGCGGAAACTGTGATCGCTCCATCACTCATTGATGCGAAGTCCAGGCTTGTCGTCCAGTTCGGGGTTGAAGAGCTGTCGCAGGTCGTGACAGTCGAGGAACTCTGTCCCGTCGAGCTGGTCATGGTCACGGTGACCGGACGCCCGTTTTCGGAACAGTTTCCTGAAACTGTTTGGGCAGGCTGCGGTACCGCACTGTAAACGATCGTGCCGTCGCTTGCCGGAGAGGTCACGTCCAGGATCACGCCGTTCATGTTGATCGCGGGTGAACAGAGGGGGTCGGAGGCGTTTCCGATCTGGTCGAAGGCCGCGATCCTCAGCGAGTTGAACCCGCGCGAAAGCTGGGCGGTGTAGCTTGAGCCGGTGCCATTCGCGAGAGCGGCGCCCGTGCAATCGGCCGAATTGTAAAACCAGTAGGAATAGCCTTTCACCCCGGTGATCGAGTCTTGAGCGCTGAAGCTGAACGTGAACGCGCGGATCGACGTCGTGACGGGTGCTGCTGGATTTGAAAACGTCAGATTGCCCGGGCCCGAGGCGTCCACGACGAGAACATCACTTGCCGTAACGGCTTGCTGGTAATTTCCTGCATTGTTTCGCCCGATCGCGCAGACGATGTTCGGACCGTCTACCGGCAGAAAAGAGAAGGCAGTCGCGATCGAGAGCTCGGGAGCCGTATCGAATGTGGCGGCACTGCAGTCTCTTGCCCCGAGTGCGACAGCCTTGTAATGTGAAATCTTTTCGCCCTCGAAGGTCACGAAGCGACTGGTGCGGCGTGAACTCGGTGATGGCGCGAGTGTGGACGATTTGATCGTCATCGCTTTGGTATTGTTGACGACGGTGAGCGGAACCGTTGTTATCGAGGGCTCCTCGACGGGGGCCAGGGGGTCTCCTGCGGGAAGACAGGCGGAAGCTGAGAACACCGCAAGAAAGGCAAACGTGAGCTGCGCGAACGCCGGCGTTCGGATGTGAAGGAAAGCACGTTTGAATTTCTTCCAAGTCGGATTCATAAAACTTCCTACAACGTTCTACATACAAGTGCTTAATAATAGTTTATCAAAATTATCAGATACTCCTAGCTTTTTATATTTGAGAAAATGCAAATGCCTAGAAGAATTAATAGATTACTGTGTCACTGCTGACCTTCTTTTGAGGAATCCGGCTTACCAGACGAAGTTGATGCCGGTGTTAAACAGGTAACCTTGAATTCTGATTTTCTGATCGCTCGACGAGAAGCTCAGGAGCCCGAGGTTGACCTCGGCGGTGAATTCAAAGTGGCGGCTGATCCGGATATCTGTTCCGAAGAGGCCTGTTAACCCGACCGAGGTCCCGCTGAGACTCGACGTGTTCGTAGTCGGCGTGTCGGTCAGGGTTCCAGAGATGTTGGTGCGCGTATTCTGCTTCGCCAAAAAATAGCTGCGTTGGCTAATTCCGATTCCGGTATACCAAACCCGGTTGTCATGCCGCTCGCTTGTGATCGTCGGATAATATTGAGTCGAGTGCGTGCCCTGGCCGCTGAAGTAGAAGCGGGAAGAAAAATCGAGACTGGTCAGCGGCAAGTTCGTGTTCTTTAGATCGAAGTCGGCGCGATAGCCAAGACCGAATGAAACTGTTCCGCTGAGATAATACAAAAACCCGAGATCCAGTGCGCCTATGGAGGCCGCTGTTCCGGCATTTGCACCGATGTTCTGAATGATTCCATTGCTGACTCTGAAGCTCAATTTCGGTGAGTAGTTGATTTTTTCGGCGCGGGCCTCAGGAACGCAAACCGAAATCATCGCGAGAGCCAGGAAAAGGAAGCCAGCCCGGCGGCTCACGTGCCGCCCCCCGGCTGGGTTCCAGAGGGTGTCCCCGGACCGGCAGTGTCGGGGGCTGTGGACGGAACAGGAATGGGTGCGGATGTCCCCGGTGCACCCGGATTTTCTGGGTTGCTTTCCGTGGGGTCGATTGCCGGAATAGCCTGTTTCGGCGTGACCGCGGGTGAAGATGCAACCGCTCGATTGCCGAGCAGCCGAGCGGCTACTGGATCATGCGGATCAAGCGATTGAGCTCGGAGTAGGTATCCACGAGCTTTGCCGCTGTTTCCTCGCATCAGTTCGATACTTCCCTGAAAGGCGTAAGAAGCGGCGATATTCGGGTATGTTTTCTGAAATTCTTGAATGGCCTTTTCGGCCTCGTCCAGTTTCTTGAGGGCAACGAGTCCCTGAATCTGAAGCAGCGTTTTTGACATTTCGTTTGCTTGCGCTTGAAAATCCCGCAGGAGACTTCGGGAAAAATAAACTGAATCCAGTTTCGCCAGCTTGACCTCGTGGATGTCCTCGCCGTGAATGTCAAAGATCACGTGTGTGGCGATATGTCCGGGGGCGTTGAGCGTGGCGAATGCCCGGCCATCAACCGTGATTTTTTGGAGTTGGTCGCCGGAGAGGACCAGCGGTGTGGCGCCGATTACCTCGCCGCCGGAATTTAAGATTTCAGCATTGGGCGGGTCGGAGCGAAGCTCAACCCTTGTGCGCGCGCTTGAGCAGGAATTCAGGGCGAACAGGGTTCCCAATGCGATCGCGCAGCAAATGGTTCGAAGCTGATATTGGCGTGAAATCCTGGGACTCATCTCACTTACGGATCGGTTATTTTCCGGGGAAGCTTTATAAGCGCTTAGCGGCGTGTAGCGATCCGTCGCTTTTCAGCTGGGAATTCAGCTGTCTAGTGTGTCTTTCCTGACACATTAAAATGACCTTCGCCGTATGTTACCCTGAAAACATAGTTAGTCGATCGGCACGGACAGGTATTTTAGGCGAGCATTTATTTGGGGGAGTGCTGATCGAGGGGGGAACCATGAAAAACCGCATAGCTGGTTGTATCCATCCGATCATGACCCTGGCCTGTTTTTCTGTCGCGCTTCTATTCCTGACGGCCTGTGAGCAGGAGTATCGGTTCGACCGGCTGCCCATGGTCCGCTTTGCCGCGCTCCAACCTGATGTTCCGGGACCAGGAGCATCACCCTTGCCATTTCAAGAACGCGTCTTGAAGATGGATGCGAGCGTGAAAACGGAAACTCCCGCCGTGAAAATGGTTTTGATCGTTGATAACTCCCCGAGCATGGGATCGAAACAACTGGTCCTCGCGAACGGTGTGACCGCGCTGGCGAAGCAACTTTGGGAATTCAATCGCTATAATATCGATTTCTATATCTACACGACGACTTTATCACCGGACGCAGCTAAGCCGAAGTCCACCATCTTGGAATCCGTGAGCTATCAGTATCGGGATTCGCAAGGAAATCTGGAAACCTCCAGCATAATGCCGACTGGAAACCCCGCGCAATTGACTCTGGTTAAAGAAAATGAGCTCGTTAAGCCGTACAATATCGGAACTCTTCAGATCAGGCCGGGAATGACGGAGGCCGCTTTTGAGAGCCTTCGCGTCGGTTTGACGAATTCGATATCGAGCCTGGGAACCAACGGATCCGGATCCGAAGCCGGCCTGATGAGCCTTGCCTTTATTCTGGCCGAAACAGGTCCGAACCGAGTCGTCGGCCCTGGCGATAAGGTTGCGTTCGTAATCCTCACCGATGATGATGAACACTTTCCGAATTTTCCGAAGCGGGAGCTCCTGCCGCTGAACTATTCCGGTGAGATCAGGACGGTCGGTTTGGTCGAGGCTTTGGGGCAGGAAACCGGGACAAACCTGGGTGTGGCGGTTCATCGAAAATTACAGTCGCTATTTGGTAACGACGGGTTCTATGTTTCCGAAATGATTCCGCAAGGGATCCCAGATATGAGCGGATGCACTTCGGAAATCTATGTGGCCACCAATTATTTGAATTTTGCCGAGGTGCTCGGCTCGCGCGGAAGCGTTCAGCCGATATGTTCGCCTGCTTACAGCATGGAGAATATTGGCGCCTTCATCAAAACCACGGCCGATAACAGCTATGTCACGGTCCTTGGTTCCAATGAATGGATTGCGGAGGTTTATCGGGTCCGCGGTGGCGAGAAGGTTCAGATCATGGGATCCGAAGTCAATATTGCGGGGGGAACCGTTACCTTCGCGAACGGAGTATTGTTGCCTGGAGATTCGATTGAGTTGAAAATCCTTAGCCCTTAGGCGGGGCGCGTGGAGGACGTAATGTCGGGAGCGAAGTGGCGTTTCATAAATCGGAATGATAACTCGCAGATCGTAGTTTCAGATCCCGAGTCGGCAAAAAACCTATCTCGATTGTTAAAAGGTCAGCCCGAAGGGCACTGGAGCGTTGTCAAAGAGGAATCTATTGAAGACGCTCTCGCGGGAATTCAGAGCAGCCAGCCGGTCGCTCATTCTTCCGGCAATGCAGAAGGCAACCATCGAGTTGCTCATTCACACGGTGCAAAGGCGGCGAGCCACTCCTCGGCTTCACGGGCGCAAGCTCCCGCCGCTTCGCCAATTCCGGTACCGCCGCACCCTCAGGTTCAGCCCGCGACCAAGTCGGCGGCCCATGCGCCCGCACCGCACGTTGCTTCCATGCGGGGTCTTCCGGATGTTGCGCCGATGGCGCTGCAGCCGATCGTCGACACTCCCGAAAAAAAGCAATCGTCGTTGTCATCGGCGGTTAGTCTCGAAAAGCCGGTTGAGCGGCGCACGCAACCGCGGTTCAGATTGGAGTTCCGCGTGATTCTGGTCTGCGGGACGAAAAGCTTTCGAACCCACACCAGCAATATCTCGCTCGGCGGGATGCAGGTAAAAAACAAAGTCCCAGCGGAAATGTTCAACCAGGCTTGCCGAGTTTTTGTCGGTAGCCCCGATTTAAACGAGAATATCGAATTCGATTGCGTACTGCTTGGCGATAAAAATCGATCCACATCCTTGAAATTCGTCCAGTGCAACGAAGTCGCGATTTCACGCCTCAAGGCATGGATCAAGCAGGTTCAGGACTTTCATGGCCGACAGGACGACAAGGTGCGCCTGCGAGCCTAAAACCCGGCGCCAGGGTGACCGGCTAATTCTTGCTCTGGAAGACGAAGGGATAGATTACCTTGGTTGATTTGCCGTTTGATGCGTTCGGAAAAGTCATACTCCGGATGACGGAAAGAACGCACGCTTCAAGCTGGTCTGAGTTCAGGGTCGAACTCTTGCGCTCGGAACTGATGACGGGACCCTCCGGGCTGATTGTCCATAAGTAAACAATTCGGCCCGCGAGCTGGGGACTCGATAAAAGTGATTTCTCATAGCAGGTTCGGATCTGACCCCGATAGGATGCGATAACGCGCCGTACGGTTTCCCGGTCGAGACCGCCGCCTTCAACGCTGAATTCACCTCCGTCCAGCGTGCCCATGCCTGGGCTGCCGACGCCCTTGCCCGCGCCGACATCCGTTCCGACGGTGTAGCCGGACTCGCCGCCTTTCCGGGCGATCGGGCCGATTGCAGACGGATCATATTTCCCGGCTCCCGAGAGCGTCGTTGCCGCGCTTGCGAGGCCTTGTCCTTCCGTTCTCGGAGTTCCGCCCGTTTTTCCGACCCCGATCGTTCCAGTTGCGGGATTCTGCAGCACGATTCTTGATTCTTCCTGTCCTGAAAGTGCGTCGGTCACGATTCCTTCATTGATGATCTGATCCGCTTGGACTCCTTTGCCGGCGGGGCCAGTTGATTTGAGTGCTCCGAGAATCCCGACCTGATTGACATCCGTGACTGCGGGAGTGGGATTCGTGGCGGGAGAGTTGAGGCCCATCCGTTCTTTTCCGGGCGTGGTCTTGAAACGCGGCGCGCCGGCAGATGCGGGGATGTCGGGCGATTTCGACTTGGGAAGCGTGAGCCCTGCAGGAATCTCCTTCGGTTTTGGCGGCGGAGTGATCTTTTTTCGCGCGACGAGGGTTGGAGGTTTTTCGGAACGCGGCGGGAGCGGCTGTGGACGTGGCGTAGGAGCCGGCGGCTTGGCTACTGGCGTGGGAACCGGTGCAGGAGCTGTTTCCTTGATTTCCACGGTTGCGACTCGGATGTCCCTCTTTTCGGAAACGGGGCTTTTCTCGCTTCGCATCTGGCTCATGAGTCCGACCACCACTGCCAGGAGAATTCCGAAGATGAGGGTCTTTTTCATCAACGGATCGCCGACCGGATCGCGAGGAATCGGGGGTGCTTTTACCTTCGGGACAAATCGAACGAAGAAGTCCCGTCCTCGCCAGCGGATTTGGAGCATGTCACCTTGGCTGACTGACAGCTCCGAAGGCACAACGTGAATTCGCTGACCGCGATTGTAGATCTCGGCGCCGGGCATCTCCTGGAGCAGAACTCGAAGGAGCGGCGCGGCTTCTTGTCCGGACCAGTTCAACGTAAACTGCGGGATTTGCGAAAGCAGTCGTTCCTTGCGTTTTCGCTTTGGTACCATCCGATGTACAACGTTTTCGATAGCGCCGGAATCGACTCGTACTTGAACGAGTTCGAGTACTTCCGTCGAATGGGCGTTGGATATCTTCAGGAGGTTTTCCTGGATCTTTCCGCCGATAACTTCCTTCGAATCCAGCTTGTCCTTGATACAGGCAAAAACGAAACCAGTCACGACGACCGGATCCGTCGAAAGCACAAGACCTTCACTACCGTCCTCGCGCCTCTTTCCCGCAATATCGATGACCGACCAGGCACCAATCGAGGGGTCAAAGCGTCCCGGACCGATCCATTCCACGAGAAAGTGCACCGGCTTCACTCCTGGGGCGCGAAGAACCACGTCACAGGTCGGCGAACGGCCGATCGTCAACAACGGTCGTCTGAGTTGGGCCCTCGCGATCTCGAGATTTGCTCTTGAAATGATGAGAGTCTTCATTTTTTCTTTTTCTCTAAAATCAGGTATTGGGGTCTATTGTCTTTATCGGCAACGTGAAAGTCATTGAAGTTATCCCGTTGATAAAGAACGGCATCCAGTGAAAGCGTCTGGCTCTCCGTCTGAAGAAAGAGCTCGGGAGTGTTCTTTTCGCCCTCGATGATGTCAGCGTCGAAATCGAGGACGGCGGACATCGGTTTTCCGGTGTCTTTGCCGCCAACTTGTGCTTTTGCCGGATTCTGCGGGTATGCCGCTACGGGCGCGGCTCCCTTTTTCCGGGCCTTCGCCGGCGTGCTTCCGGCACGCTGTTTCGCCGGTTGCGCTGAAACGGGATGTGCGCCCCAGGCGACCAAAATCGAAAGAATCGCCACGCTTGAAAGGATCTGATTCATCTGGTGCCCTCCTGTCCCGCTGTCGGGATTGCCGGCGAACTGGTCTGTTGCCCGTAATACTGTCCTGCCAGCTTTTTCCAGGTTTCGATGACGAGTTCCTGTTTATTTTTCTGCAGCTCCTCGAGGAGATAGATCCGCAATGTGTCCTTGTGCGGCGATGATAGCAGCAGTCCGGTGCGGATCCAGAAGTAGTCGGTATCGGCGCTGAGGTGGTCGGCGCGAAAAAAGTCCACGAGAACGAGTGCTCCGAGGACGTTGCCGAACCTCGCGATGTTGCGGACCCCGATGAAGACACTGTCGTCGAGAAATGCCGGAGGCCAGGTCCAGTCCTGCATCGCAGGGCGGGGGATCAGGCGTGAGTCGCGCTGGAGTTTCCGCTTATGGGCCACCGCTTGGATTGAAGCCGAGAGCTTCATAAATTCCGTGCTCTGATCCTGAAATTCTTTCGCGAGGTTCTGGAGACCGGCCTTGTATTGGATGACCTGCTCGGGTGTCAGCGCCTTGGGAATCGGGGAGCCCAGGATGAGATTGGCAACTCTATTCTCGAGGTCCGCCGCGCTTTCGACTGCCCTGATCTGGACTTCAGCGGGAAGACTTCTGATTTCGGATGGAACAGTCTGTCGGATTTTTTGTGTTTCTGAAACGAGGCTCTGAATGGCCTTCTCAAGAAGTTTTCCCTCAAGACTCGGCTTTGGGAAGCTGAGACGACGGATTTTCAGTTCGATCGGAATATACGGTTGCGGGCCCGTTGTTGCGAATTTGTAAGTGCTCCCGAGAAGCCGGACGGCCAGATCAGAACGCGGAAGCAACCATTGGCCTTCGTGTATTCGAAGAGCGAGAAGCGCAAAGTCCCGCTCGGTAGGGCTGAGATTGCTCTGGGACCTGCAGTAATCGATTACGATCTGCGGCTTCACGAGCGCGAGTAGTCCCAGAAGATAGTCCCGTTTGTCGGCATTTTGTACCCGCAAGTCGGCGAGGGAGGGCGTCTCTCCAGCGGCGATCAGCGAAACCAGCCGTAGGTATCGCAGATCGTGATTGTCCTGGGGACTTCCCCGGCCAACGGGCAGAAGTTGCGCGGCCTCGCTGTATCGACCCTCCTCCATGCTGATCCGCCAGCAGCGGAGTACGAGGTCTTCCCAGGTTTTTTCGGCCCTCAGGTCCGGTGGCAACGCAATGAGCTCGGCCGTGAGTTCCCGGGTCATCTGTTTCTTGAAAAGGTATCTGAAGTATTCATCCCTCGCGACGAGCGCCTTTGCCTTGTCGGGATTGGACGCGAGAAAGTTCTGGATGTGGGCCTTGAAATCGGCCGTGCTATCGGTGGATTTCGCTTTCGCGGCGAGTGCGAGCGCCGCTTCGCGTCGGAGTTCGCTCATTCTAGCCTCCGGCTTTCCGACCTTGGGTACGCGCGAATCATTCAGAATCGCCGCATGTTCTCCTGCCCTGAAACGCGCCCACTGCAACCGGAACAAGCCGTCGGTCGAATTCTCCCGCTGAAAAATTTTGTCCAGAAGCGAGATGGCCTTGGAATATTGGTTCGAGTCCATCAGGATTTCCGTATAGAGCTTGGCGATTCGAAGCCATTGATCCGATTTTTCCTGTTTTTCGACGAAATTCAGGAGTATGGGCACGCGGCGTGTGCGCGCTTCGGTGGAAGCAGGAGGCGGTCCCTTGGCGATTTCATCAAGAGCCGCGAGCTGATCGAGAATTGCTCGGTCCTTAAGCCAGCTAGGAAACGATTGGTCGAGCTGGATGAATTCAGATAGACGATCGACGCAGGACCAATCCTTCATATCGAAGCAGACGTCTCGCCAGACGTTGAAAACGAGCGGCCGGGTTTTCGCGCTCGGAAAGTATGAGTTGAAGAACTCGAACTGTGATTTGAGGGACTGTCCGAGTTCGTCACGGGTGAATGGTTCTGGAGTCTTGGTGCGTCTGGCAAACGTATCAATGTAAGCCTTCATCAGGAACTGAGTCTCGACGAACACCTGGTCGGAAACCTTCTTGAAAACCGGGGAATCGGGCCGAATCTGCGCGCTCCTCAGTGTTTGTGCCAGCCGGAAAAAACGTTTCGCGTGATCGACCGAGGCGTAAAGCTTCCGATTTACCCGAACGTCCGCAAGCATCAGAACGATGCGCTTTTCTGGATCCGTTTCGAGCTGCAGCAGTCGTTCGATAACCTTCGTGTGCATTACGGCGAGGTTCTGGCTGTCCAGGCTGCTTCGAACGTAGTTCAGAAACTCGACTTTCTTTTTTGTGTCGGCAAAGATCTGATCAGCCAGCTGGATCGCGTCGGCGGAATCAGCGTGATGTGCCAGCAGGAAGGCGAGGTCACGGACACTGTCCTTTCCGAGACCCTGCCGGGAATCGTACTGAATCATTGACGCGAAGATCTTTTCCGCCTTTTCCGGTTGTTTCAGGTTGATATAGCACCACGCGGATTTGTAGTTCGACAGTTCCTTTTGCGCACGACTCATCGATCCGAAGAAGTTCCCGTAATAGCTGAGCGCTTCCTTGTGAAGTCCGCTGTCAAACAGGTCTTCAGCGATGAACAGCGCCACCCAGCCCGCGTTCTCGGCTTTAGGATTCAGCTGCAGGTATTTTATGAAGTGAGCGCGGGCAACGTGCATCTGGTCCAGGTACAGATATGAAAGACCGAGCAGAAAATGTGCTTTTTGCGTCTGTTCAGGAGTCGGTTTGGAGCGCAGAACCTCGTTCGAATCCTTTACGGCGGCTTTAAGCAGGTCCGTGTTGGCCTGATTGAGCTTAAGTTGATCGCCTTGGATTGCCGCCTTCCGGACGTATAGATTAATCGCGGAAGCCCGGTTCAGGATGAGCGCATTTCTCGCGAGCGGATTCTTCGTCAGTCGCGCGAGATGGGTCAGACTTTGAACCGTCTCGAGGACCTTTGCGGCTGAATCCCTGCTTTCATCTCTTTCGTTCTGGTGTAGCCGTATGGCCTCCGTCTTGGTCATTGCTTTGGGAGCATTCGGGGTGGCGGTTTCCGGTAGATTCTTGCCCCGAGCTTCAGACGGAGCTTGCGGCACGGCCTGCGGCTTCAGGAACGAGCTGTCCAGCACCGGGTCTTGTGCTGCCAGACTGGCGCTTAGCGCGAAATACGCGGCTAACGCGATTATCGGTCGAAGGCTTTTTGACACAGGCTCTCTCCGATGAACTCATGACTTCCGATTTCGTCGACCCATTCCTCGGCGGAATCCGCCGGCCAGATCTCGAGATTCATTTTTAACAGGGCTTCCCGGCTCGTGAGTTTTTTAATCGGCTTCAAGGTGAGTGCCGTATCGGTCGCGCCGGCCAAGTGCGCGTACGCAAGTACGGTTTTTATGTCCGCCAGGAATTTTGGTCTTTGTTTTTGAAAGGTACGTTGCAGGGCGTCGCCGATCGATTTTTGCTCCGCTTTCTTTTCGGCCAGGCTGATGATGTCCGTGTTTTCCGGTGAAATCGGTTCGTCTCTCAGGCGAAGCAGCAAAGTGGCTTCCGTATCGCTCCCGGCCCACGATTTGAGCGCGCCCGCACTGAGGAGTTGCTCGTAATTGCGAAGCTCGCCGAGAACCTGATTGAGATCTTTCTGACGACAAAGTCGTCGATAGATATATGTCTGTATCAGGTATGCTTCGGGCGACAGGAATGGTGAAAAATACGCTGACCGCTGCGAAGCGATGGCGCCGAGTGCGGTTTCGACCCGTCCGAGTCTGAAAGCCGTCCACATTTTTTCGAACATGATCTGTCGAAAGCGCGGGTAAGTGCGTGGAATCCAGCTGTATACGGTAAGGGCCTCGCTGAATCGCTTTGCCCCGTAAAGAGCGCGCCCCATTGAATGAAGGACGTAGGGAAAAATCGGTCCGGCAGTTTTATCCTTTTTCAACTCAACCGCGCACTTTTGATATCCGGCGAACGCTTCTTCGAATTTGCCCTTCAACATGAGCTGATCAGCGTTGTCCAGTGCCCGGTCCAGTTCAGACTTGCCTTGGTTCAGTCGAGCATTCCAGAGCCGGACAAGATCGAAACCGGAGCGGTCCGCCTGTGCGACAACGAGAGCGCGCAGGCTGTACCATTCCTGCCTCGTGATCTTGCGCTGATAGGCTTTTTTGACGAGACATCTGAAACCGATACTGTCATTGGACTTTATCAATTTCTGTGCATGTTGAATCAGTGGCGATACCGGCGGGGGCGGCGGAGCGGCCCTGCCCGGTGTCTCGCATAGCGCACTGATCAGGAAAGAGAGAATCGCGGCGGCGTATCTTCCGGGGGTTCTGCTCATTTATTGCGCTCCTCTCCGGCGGCAACGAACAGGAGCGTTTCAAATCCGCTTTTTCTGAAGATTTTTACAACATTAAAAATGTTTTCGTAGGGGGTTTCTCGATCGGCGATAACATTGAGCAGGACCCCTGATGTTTTCGCTTCTGCCGGAAGCCGCTGGACGTACCCTCGTATTTCATTCTCGAGACGCGTGATCTCCGAGGTCACTGTGACTGGGTCTGTCTGAAAGGTCTGGATTGGATAGACTCCCGAAAGGAAGCTGATTTGAACGAATTCCCGCGTGATCGTTACGCGCGGCGCTGATTCGGCGCCCTCCTTGCTGATGCTTCGCGGGATTTCCATTCCTTCGGGAACGACCATTTCCGAGGCGCCGAACACGCTTCCGAGAATCAGGAAAATGACGATCATCGAGAAGATATCGATCATGGCCGTGAGCTGAAGCTCCATCGGCCGGCGATGAGATCTTCTTGTGGTCAGTGGATCGTCATTCATCCGTTCGTGCCCTGCTCAGTTGATTTCTTGTTCGTCGAGGCTCTCGTCGGGAGTTCCGGATCCGGCTCTGTGCCTGCCGCTCGCGCATCGGCTTCATGGTGAGAAATAAGGACAAGATCGCTCATTACGTCGCGAACCCCGTCCATCACTGAAATGAGATCCTGATACGGCAGCTTCGAGCCAAGGCCGACCTGAAGACTTTTTTCCTTTGGGTATTTGGCGGAGAAGTCTCGGGCGAATTTGTCGGAGATTCTCAGAATTGCTTCGCGCCGCTCGCGCTCGTCCAGGGGCTTGAAGGTTTCCGAGACCTCGCCGGGGTTCTCGCCGCTCCAGAACATGAAGAGCCGGAGTTCCTCTCGTTTAGTCTTGGCAAGGATGATCTTGGGGGCGAGGGGGGGAGGGACAACCGGATCGGTTATTGTCGATACTTTCGACGGGGGTACGGTCAACTTGGTGTATTCCAAAAATCCTGTCGACAGGAGCAGGAAAAAAATGATGGTCGTGAACATGTCCAGGATGGGGACGATGTTCAGGTCCTGTACGTGGCGCTTCGGGCGCTTGGCGAAAATATCATCGATCATGAGCTCGCTCTGATTGCTCGATCCAGGTTACGAGCCTCAGGCCGGCGTCTTGTGCATTCCCGATGATGATATCAGCCTTCGAAGTGCAAATCGTGTGGACCACCATGGCAAGAATGCCGACGCATAGCCCGGCCGCCGTCGCGTACATCGCCTCCGAAATGCCGGTGCCCAGCATCATGGCTTTTTGGGCGGGGTCGGCTGTTGCGAGGGAAGCGAACGTCTTGATGAGGCCGGTAATTGTTCCGAGCAGTCCCAGCAGGGTTGCCACGTTCGCGATCAAGCTGAGATACCCAATCCTCGCTTCAGCGCGATGGCTGATCTCGAGAACCGCCCCTCCCAATGCTGATTTCATCGCTTCACGGCCGTTTTCGACGGCCATTAAGCCCGCTTTGACGACGCCGATCTCCGGGGCATTCGGTTGATTATTGCAAATCTGCAGAGCGTCCGTATATCGCTTCGACAAGATGTGGCTTCGGATCACCTCCATCGAGCCGTGTACGTTGTACGAGAGCCTGAAGTAGAGCGTCAGAAGGCGCTCCAAGCTGACGACGACGAGAAAAATCCCGGCCGAGAAAATGAGGTAGGTTGCGAACCCCCCATGCTGCAGTAAGGAATTGATAGGATCTGCGAAAGCCGCCATTGCTCAGTTCTCCTCGATCATAGGTAAAACATCAAACCGCTCTCCAGGATTGCCATTGTGCGAAACGACTTGTCAGCGTTGATGACGCCTTGAAGATAGCCGGCGTTCACGGCAATCCGGGCACCGACAAAGTTGGATAAAAAGAAAGTTTTCCCGAAGCCAACGGAATAACGGGCCCCGTTGGTCGTGTCGTACCGGATCACCCCGGCGCTGATTTTGAAAAAGGTGTCGCTGCGAACGATATGACTGATTCCGAGACTGTCTTTTCCGTAAAGAGGAGCCCAGACGAGTTCGCCACCGAGTTGGTATAACGGGCGCGCCGAACTGATTTGCGCCGGACTTCCATCCGGGAACTGCAGCGCATCAATCGTTCTGACGATGGACCGCGGGCTCACGAGAAACTTTGGAGAGTAACTGAGATAAATTTCAACAAAATCACTGATCGCGTAACCAGGATTGAGGTTCAGAGCGTAGCTCGTATAGGGCCCGTCCGAAAAATCCAAGCCCATGCTGGTCGAGAGCAGAAATCGGCCGCCCTTGGCCATCGCGCGGCGTTGGACCACGCCCATGTCGCGAAAGACGTTTGAAACTTCTTCGGTATTCTCCGGTCGTAAATTTTTTTCCAGTGGCGTTTCGCTGCAAAAGCCTGCGCGGGAACATAGCAAGAGAACTATGACTCCGGCAGTTGCCACCGAGCTGAGTAACCTCATCCGATCTCCCATCTTCAGGTAATTATTATTCTATGGATAGCTGAACGTATTGTAAATGAGATTGGGACTCGGTTTGATACGGGAATGATTTGCGAAACCCGCGGGGGAGGAGAAAAACTATCAGTTTAGTCCGCCAAAGATTTGGCGCCTCGGGGAGTCGCTGGCCTCCTCTCGCCGCGGCTTCTTCTGAATTGCTCGCTTTCGTTATTTTCCGTCTGCTTTCGACGGCGGAGCGGACGGGCGGGTGAGACCCGAATCTCGTTATTCTCGATAAAACCGCGGTCAAAAGCTTCGATCGCTTCGGCCGCCATTTCAGAGGTTTTCATTTCGACGAATCCGAACCCCCGCGACTTACCAGTGTAAGGATCGAGAATCACTTTGGCCGCCAGAACATCACCTATTTCGAGAAACGCTGAGCGAAGGATTTGGCTTGTTACGGATTCAGGAAGATTACCGACATACACCCTGGTACCTGAGACCTCTTGTTCCTCAAATCGGCTCACTCAATCACCCTCCTTCGACGGATTGCATCCGGTCGTCACATCCTGGTTCTGAGAACAGTGCCCACACGTTGCAACTTTTGGGCACTTTTGGGCAAAATTTTGGGCAACTTCGGACGATCGTGGGAAAATTTCCCGCCGCAATTGAGAGGAGGTCAGAGTTTTACGATCGAAACATGGCCGATCGCTTGATCCAAAAAGCGCTCGGCCAAGGCCCTGAATCGACGTGGAGCATCCGTCACGAAGATGGCGAGTTCGCCCGGTTTGTCGTGCATGCTCTGTTGCGTGTTGGTGTGGGACTCGACCAATTTTTTGAGCTGCCGTGCCAAAGCCACGCCGCTGTCGATAATTGCCACGTGTTCGTGCCCAAGGGAGATCAGCTCCCGCCGAAACGAATCTTTGAGGAGTGGATAGTGCGTGCAACCGAGAATCAGGGACCCGATGCCTTGTTTTAGAAGCGGCTCAAGGTAGCGCCGGATAACTTGACGGGGAACTTCGCCTTCCGTCCAGCCCTCCTCGACGAGGGGAACAAGAAGCGGTGCGGGACAGGTGATCAGCTCCAGTGCGGGCGCACGCTCCTGGACGGCTCTAACGTAGGCTCCGGAGTCGATGGTCGCCAATGTACCGAGTACGCCGATCGGCGCACCCTGGGAGCTGCGGACTGCCTCGGCGGCTCCGGGTTCGATGACGCCGAAGACGGGGAAGTCGAATTCCTGCTGAAGTTCCTTCAATGCCAAGGCACTGACCGTGTTGCACGCAATCACGAGTGTCTCGATGCGTTGCGAATGGAGGAAGCTTGCGCAATCGTGTGCGTATTGGCGGATCGTGGCATCCGAACGGATTCCATACGGTACCCGTGCCGTATCGCCCAAATAGAGGATATCAACTGACGGATACAAGGACCGCAGCTCGCGTACTACCGTTAATCCTCCCAGGCCTGAATCAAAAACGCCGATTCGCATAGCTCGCCATCTCACTTTCCGATTGCGCGAGACTAGCACGTTTTCACTCTGACATGTTACAACCAGCCTATGGTGAGACGGCTGAAGACCTGGATCGAGCGGGTTCGGGGTTTCCGTTCGATATTGCACAAACCCAAGCGGGTTTTGGGTTTTTGGTACCATCCGGATTACGATCCGAAAAGTTTGGCCGATGCGGCGCATCTGGTCGGCCTCGAACCGAACCGAATCGATTTGCTTCTTGGACGGCTCTCACAAAAAAAGGTGCTTGGTTCGAAAGATATTCGGCCGAGCCCCCTTGCTGGTTTTGAGGACCTGCGCCTTGTACATACGACGGGTTATCTGGAGTCGGTGACGGACCCGAAGTTCGCGGGAAATGCCTTTGGATATGAACTGAATTCGCGAGAAGCGGATGAGGTTCTGCGTTCTCAAAGGCGAGGCGTCGGTGGGACGGTGGCTGCGGCGCAGGCCGTCGTGGAGGGGGCAATCAATATCGGCATCAATCTTGGGGGCGGCTTTCACCATGCCACCGAGGAACGCGCGTCCGGCTTTTGTATTTTCAATGACATCGCGATTGCGATCGCGAAACTTCGTGCAAACGGATTCGAGGGTTCCATCGCGATCGTGGATCTGGATTTCCACCAAGGGAACGGAAATTTGGCGGTTTTTGCAAATGATCCGAGCGTGCTGACCTATTCTCTTCATGGAGTTGTTTGGGATAATCGGCAGGCAGTTTCCGATCGCGGGTACTCTCTTCCGCCGGGAACGGGTGATCAGGAATATCTGAAAAAGCTCGAGGAAACGTTGGAGCCCGCGCTTTGGGAACATCACCCCAGGCTCCTTTTCTATATCGCGGGTAATGATGTCCTCGCGGGTGACCGGCTTGGTAATTTCGCCCTGAGTCCCCAGGGAGTATTGGACCGTGATTGTCACGTCATAAAAACGGCCGAAGAACTCGGAATCCCGCTCGTTATCACGCTGGGTGGGGGTTATTCTCCTCAGGCCTGGCGCTGCACGGCGAATTTGCTAACTTATCTCATTACAGATGAGGCCAAAGCCGATGAAAACTGGGAACCGGATTTGCGAAAAAAATTCGCCAGAATCGCTCGTACTATGAGGCGAGTTCCCGATCGGGATGAAGCACGAGCGGAGGATGACCGTCCTGAGAACCTTTCCGAATCTGAAATTCTCGGCGACCTGAGTAGTCTTACGAGAGTTCGACAACTGCTCGACTATTACTCCGTCCACGGCGTTGAGTTCGCGTTTGAGCGATTCGGGATTTTGAAGAAGATACGGGACCACGGTTTTGATGACTTCCGTTTTGAGATGGACACGAGCGATCCGGATCGGCAGATTGTCCGCATTTACGGCAGAAGAACCGATTTGCCGGCCGCTGAACGAAGTCTTTTGCTCGAAATGGTGCTTCACCTGAGCGTACTTCCTCCACCCAAGTTGAGCGGCTTTTCGACGCCTCTGCGGGTTCTCAGCGTGAAGTGGCTGCTGATCCAGGATCCCAGATCTGACTTTTCGCTTAAAAAACCGCGTTTGCCAGGACAAGCTCATCCCGGTCTGGGTATCGCCGAGGACATCCAGGAGTTTCTGGTCCAGTACTGTCAAAGGGCCCATTTGGACGGTCTGTTAAGTACCCCCTCGCATTTTCACAACGCGTCGGTCGCGTCGCGCTGGTTTCATTTTCTCGATCCCGCGAATGAGGGGCGTCTTCTCGCGATACGACAGGTTTTCCTGAAATTTCACCTTTCGGAAGCCTCGGAGTTGGTTGAGCAGGGCGCGCTCGGGCTGCGTGACGGAACGGCAGTGAAGTGGGAACCGGCGGAACAGATCCTGCCGGTCAGCCGGCGATTGAAAGCATTCTTTTCCAGTCCTGCGTACCGGATGGCCGCGGTCGAGGAATGTCAAAACCTTCTTCAGGCAGGGTTGCAAAGCGACCCGACAAAAACCGGAAAAATTCTCGGAAAAACTTACGGCTTCTTCAGGAATTGAGACAGGCTACGCTGATGAGAAAAGGATTCCTGGGCCGCCGGCCGCATTAGCGGTTGAGTGTCTTCGTCGATCTTGATAGCACTTAGACCATGGAGAGCGATTCGCCAGCTCAGCCGAGTAGCGCCCAACAACCCGGGCTTGAACTCGAACTCGAAATTACCGATCTTTCCCGCGGCGGCGCGGGAGTCGCTCGCGATTCGACTGGACGCGTCGTGTTCGTCCCGCTGACGGCTCCTGGGGATCTCGCGAGAGTGCGGCTTGTTTCAGGGAAGAATCTTCGGGCTGCCGGTTCAAGACGGGTGAGAGAAAAGAAGCAGTATGCCCAGGGTGAACTGATCGAAATCGTCCGCCCCTCGCCCGCTCGTCAAAAAGCCCGTTGTCCGGCCTTTGGCCGCTGTGGCGGCTGCCAATGGCAACACCTCACCTATGATCTGCAATGGCGAACAAAGGTCAATGGCGTGCAGCATGCGCTCAAGCGGGTGAAGGTAGATCTGCCGTTCAGATCCGCCGAGGCCTGGCAGGAGTTCCCGGCTGAACGAAACTGGGAATACCGCAACCGCGTTCAGCTTCGGGGCTTCGGAGACAAGATCGGGTTTTATGCTCCGAGGAGCCATGAGCTGGTTGAACTCGATCGCTGTGATATCGCCCGGCCCGAAATCAACGAAGTCTGGGAGGAGACCCGAAAACAGGGAAAGCGGTTCACTGAGCCTTACAAAGTCGAGCTTTGCGTAACGACCGAAGGAAAAGTCGTTCGGGTTTGGAACGCACCGCACGGTGCCGCTGGGTTCAGGCAAGTCCACGACGAGCAGAATGAGAAGCTTCGCGGTTGGGTCGGACAGGCACTCACGTCAGGACGTCCGCTTTATGATTTATTCGGAGGATCCGGGAATCTCTGCGTCCCGATCGCTCATCGCATGGGTGAGGTACATTGCATTGATATCTCGGCACCGAGCGAACGTGGAACGGGAGTTCCTGATAATATTCACTTTCATCGTTCGGCAGTGGTGCCGTGGCTCCTGTCCCGGACAAAAAAGAATGGAAACCCCGCGGCCGCCGATCTGCCGGAATCGGCAATTTCGACGTTTGCTGGTTCGGCCTCCGCGATTCTTGATCCGCCTCGGGAGGGGTTAGCCGAGCAAATCACATCTATCGAGAAGGCCTTACGAGCGCTCCGAGTGACCGAGGTCGTCGCGGTCGGGTGTGATCCTGATGCCTGGGCGCGAGACCTTTCACGGTGGATTCGTCGCGGCTGGCGTTTCGAGCGGGCAGCAGTTTTGGATCTGTTCCCCCAGACGCCTCATGTTGAAGCGATGGCTCTGCTCAAGATTGACTGAATCATTTTTGACCTTTGACATCAGCACTTTTGCCTTTTAACGTATACTAGTGGGACATCGAATTTGGCTCGCAAAGGCTTCGATCTTTGTTGCTCTGCTTTTTTTTGGCGCGGCATGCGCCACCATGTCTTCAACTTCCTCGGCAAAAAAACCACTCACGAAAACTGAGCGTGCCCGGCTTTTGGTTGAGGTTGCAAATGGGGCTTTGCTCGAGGGTGACCCGATCGGCGCCTTGCAGGATCTCGCGAAAGCCGAAGCCGAGGATCCTAAACTTCCGGAGATCTACCATTCAAAAGCGCTGGCCTATCATGCGAAACGTGATCTGAAGAGAGCGCTGGTTGAAGCGCGCCATGCCGTGAAGCTTTTTCCACCTTACGCCGAGGCCAACAACACCCTTGGCAAGCTTCTGATTGATGCCGGGCAGTACGAGGAAGCGGTTTCTCCGCTTCTCGTTGCGGCTGATAATCCGCTATTCCGGGACGCCTACAAGGCGTTGACGAATCTTGGAATACTTTATTACCGCCGTGGTCAGCTCGAGCAGTCGTTGCGCTATTTGAATCGGGCGATCGAGTCGGAACCGCAGGTTGCATGCATCGCATATTATTATCGAGGGCATCTCCGCCTTAAGGGCGCGCGTTTCAAAGATGCGGCTCGCGATTACGATCTGGCGACTCGCAAATATTGCGGCGGTTTCGCCGATGCGCATTTGGCGCTTGGAATCGCGTATGAACAAAGCCGGCAATTCGATCTTGCCCGCAAAAAATTTCTCGAAATCCAGCAGCGTTATCCAGATACCAGAATCGCCGAACAGGCAATGAGTCATTTGAGGTACCTTCCCTAGATGACAACGGGTCATAGCGCGACGTTAGGGGAATTTCTGAGACAAGAGCGTGAGCGGCGCGGGATCACGCTTGAGCAGGTTGCGTCGGCAACGAAGATTGGGATCAGGATTCTCCATGCGCTTGAGGCGGATCAGTTCGTTGAACTTCCGGCCAAGCCCTTCATTCGCGGTTTCGTCACCTCCTATGTCCGTTTCATCGGGCTGGACCCCAAAGAAGTTCTGACGACTTTCGGGGATTTTATCGAGCAAAAGGCGCACGATCGTCCAAGCAGGGATGAGGGACATAGCGGTTACGCGTTTGAAAAGAGAGAAGGCGAACAAAGCAGGACCATGCTCTGGTTCGTCATGGGCGGCTTTCTTGTTTTCGGCGCGGTCGTCTTTTTCTTTTTGAAACCATCACTGAATCGACATCGGGGCTCGCATGTGGAAAAGCTCCGGGCAGCGCATAATTCGGCCGTGGGCCTGGTAGGCGCACCGAGCCCCCTAAGCTCGCCGCTGGTGGCTCCGTCTCCGTCCCTGACGCAGGTATCCAGTAAGCCTTCTCCGGCACCGCAGACCGTGGCCGTTGTGAGCGCGCCGGTGGAAAAGGTTCTCATAAAGCCCAGTCCCAAACCCGATACCAAGCCTTCGCCCGTTGCCTCGGCTACCGGTGCGACAGCGTCTACGGAAACGAATTCCGCTGCGGATCCCCTGAATTCGGGATTGGATCTGAAAAAAGAAGAGATAAAACAGAAGGCGGTATTTCGGGCGCTCGGTGACGTTTGGGTACGCTACCAGGTTGATGCGAAGAAGCCGAAACGGATCATTCTTCGCAAGGACAAGGTCTTGGTGTTGCGCGCCCGCGAGTTGATTCGATTCCAGGTTTCCGACCCGAAACAGATCCGTTTCAACTATAATGGTGCGCCCGCCAAAATAATGGCGGACGAAAAGGCTGCCGTGAAGCGCCAGGGTGATTCGACATTGTTTTTTCCAGTCGAAGTTGCTGAAACCATTGAGGAACCTTTCCCTGACACGATTTCAATTTCTAACATCCCCGTTCCCGCAGGACGGGTTCCATCGCCGACCCCTAGTCCAGCCCCATAAGTTATCCACGAACAAGTGGAACTTATCCACACGTGTTAAGCCATGGAAAATTATGCATATTTTTCCTTATAATTCCATTTATCGAAAGATGTGGATAACGTTATCCACAAAAGCCCGTGTGTAGGGCTTTTTCGGGAATTCCATTTCAAAGTGTCAGAGATTTGTCAGATACGTATGGCAGTTTTTTACCACGTTGCGCGGCGGAAACTGAAAACGGCGAGTAATGCGATCACGATATTCGGCAGAAGCATGGCGAATGCGGGCGGAAGTTGACCGCGCTGGAGAGCGAGAGTGGCCCATGTCTGAATTCCGTAATAGATCAGAAGAATGACAAGCGCGATGAGGGCCGAGCCAGCGCGAATCGCGCGCGTTCGGATCGTTCCGAAGCCGATTCCGAGGAAAACGAAAATGAGCGGGGTCATCGCGACCGCGTAACGTCTCCAGAGTTCGCCCCTGAATTCCACGCCGAAAAACGTATTTGGTTTGTGTTCGGCGATTTTCTTGAGCAGCTCCTTATACGGGATCATGTGCGGCTTCGTTGTGCCATCAGCGGCGCCTTCATCGATCTTCAGGAAAAGCCGGTACTCGCCGAATCCGATCTTCTGGTACGTGCTATTTTCGATATCGTTGCTGTGGATCGTGCCGGTGTAGAGTTTCATCAGGGCCGCGGATCCCAGCTCGCTCGAACTCTTGACCTGCGCGATTTCGCCGGTCCGGGCCACCACGGCCAGCGGGTTCTTGGGCTCGCGTTCATCGTAGATGAAAACATGTTTCATCCGGTTGGTGCGGGTGTCGACTTTGTCCGCGAATACGAGCAGATCAAAAAAGCCGGAAGTGAAAGTGCCTTCGCGGATCTGGCTCGCGGCCTTCGTGTTTCCCACCTTGATCAGAGTCCGCTTGAAATTCGTTTCGCCCCAGGGAACCCATTCGAGGTTGAGGGAAATTGAGAGCGTCACCACGATTACGGAAAACGCGACGAGCGGCGCGGCCAGGCGTCCCAGGCTGTATCCGTTCGCCTTCATCGCAACGAGCTCGCTATCCGACGAGAGTCGACCGAAGGCCGTCAGAACCGCGATCAAAAACGACACGGGAAGGGCGACCGGCAGGAACGAAAGCGAGAGGAGCATGGTCATCTTTCCGAGCGTCCATGCGGATACTCCGTGGACGATGAAAAACTCCGCCAGTCTGAGCGCCTGAAACATGAGGAAAATGAATATGAAGAAGACGAGCCCGCCGAAAAAAGGCCCGATCACTTCGGTGACCACGTAAAGATCGATCTTTTTCGGTTTGAGGAAATTCAAGATTCTCTCAATACGCATTGCGGTTGATGAAGCCTTTCCAGAGTGTCAGAAAGAGGATCTTCCAATCCAGGAAATAAGACCAGTTCCGGATGTAAAAAAGATCGCATTCGATACGTCGCTCCAAAGAGGTATTGCCCCGCCATCCGTTCACCTGCGCCCAGCCCGTGATCCCTGATTTCACTTTGTGGCGGAGCATGTAGTGGGCGATGTCCTTCCGAAACTGTTGGACGAAAACCGGTCGTTCCGGTCTGGGGCCGACGAGCGACATATGGCCAAGAAAAACGTTCCAGAACTGAGGGAGCTCATCGAGGCTGGTGGCTCTGAGAAAAGCGCCGATGGCCGTTCGTCGATCGTCGGATGGTATCGCCCAGACGGCGCCCGTCGCGAGTTCGGCATCGACACGCATGGAGCGGAATTTCAGCATCCTGAATGTCTTTCCGTCGAGGCCCATTCGTTCCTGCGAGTACAGAATGGGACCTTTGGAGGTCAGTTTGACGAGAGCGCCGATCAGCAGGAGCAGGGGCGAAAGAAGCAAGAGTGCGAGAGCGGAAACGCAGAGGTCTGTGATTCTTTTCGCCAGGGCCCCCCAGCCGTTCAAGGGAGAGTCGTTCAGGTTGACGATCGGGAGCCCGTCGAAATCCTCGATTTCGCACCCGAGCGTCACGTATTCGTGAATGTCCGGGATGAGTTGGATATCGACTGTCTCATTTTTCAGTGATTCAAGGATGCGGTCCAGGTCGCCATATTGGTGACGCGGAAGCGAGATCACCACCCGGTCCGCTGCCGTTTCACGAATGAGTTGGGCGATCGGCTTCTCGCGTGGATTCTCGCCGAAATGACCGATGACCGGCTTTCCGCAGACCGACTGCAAAACAGAGCTCTCGTGCGTGATGACGCCCGAGATTCGAAGCCCGAGTTCGGGGAACTTTTCGATCCGCCCGATGAGGGTTTCGATCGCCTTGCCCTCACCGATGAGAAGCGCGTATCGCAGATTGTAGCCCCGTTTGCGTATCGCGCGCAGGGCGTTTCGCAGGACTAGCCTGAAGAACACGATCATGAACGCGCCCAGAACTCCGAAGTACATCATCACGGCTCGGGAATACTTGTATTCGCTGAACAGGTACGTGAGCGCGATGAAGAACAGGATCGCGACTCCGTGTGCCCGAAGAAGCAGATGAACTTCGTGCGTCCGGCGAAGCATCCTGCGGGATTGGTACACCTTCAGCGCTGAAAAAACCGTCATCCAGAGCGCCATAACAAGGGGCGTGAGTGCCGCGTATTTCGAGAACTTCGGGAAGCCCTTCGTGACCTCGATGATCGGAACGTTGAACCGAATCCAATACGCGGCCAGCCAGACGCCGCCGATGACGCAGGCGTCGACGACCCGAAACACCCCGCCGACGATGTTGTGATATCGCTTCAACATGATGAGGCTCTATGTTAGCCTAAACGCGACAATATTTCTGGCTTAAAAGCGCGTAAAACACGCAAAAAAAGGCCGAATCTGATCACCGAATCTGACCATGGGCCACTCGTTTACCCGAACGGGCGGTTCGAAAGGGGAACTCATCATGTGGAAACTGCCTTTACTCGAAATCCGGCCATCCTTCTCGGGCCCTATCGCCGCCGACGTTCTCGCCGTGTACCAGGAAAAAGCCGGAGCAGCTAAAAAGGCGCTTCCGCTAAAGGGGCACTATGCGTCATTAATTGACCGTTTTCGACAGGATGAGGTTTTCACCGCGAATCACGGATCGGTTCAGTACCTTCGCTTCGCCGGAAAAGCTCCCGCCCAGGATGTTCTCTTCGTCGGAATGGGTCAGCCCGCCGATTTGACGGAAGAGAAAGCGCGCGCCGCGGGTGGTCATGTTTGGAGCAAGCTCAAAGCCGAAAAGAGCCGGATAGCGGTTATTCACGCCGAGAGTCTTTTCGGTGTGCCCGGTCTGAAGTCCAATCTCAGTCATTCCGCGCTCGTCGGGGCTTTTGCTGAAGGAATGATGATCGGGGCCTACGAATTCAATAAGCACAAAACCAAATCCAATTCTGAATCCAAGAATTCGGATGCGGAATTCCGTTTCATTTTTCTTGTCCAGGAAAAGGGTCTGAAGCAGCCTCTCGAAGAGGCTTTTCACCGTGTCCGGGCCTCGGCCGAGGCGATGCAGGTCACTCGCGATTGGTCGAATGAACCCTCGAACGTCGGCACGCCGGATTACTTCGCATCCGAGGCGAAAAGGCTCGCCAAAGCCTACGGAATGAAATGCAAGGTTCTCTCCGAACGAGATGCCGAGAAGGAAAAGATGGAGCTCTTCCTCGGCGTCGGGCGTGGCGCCGAACGCGAAGGTAAGATCGTCGTCCTTGAGTATTCCCCGAAAGGGCCAAGGAAAAACGCGAAAACGATCGCACTCGTCGGCAAGGGAATCACTTTCGACAGCGGCGGAATTTCAATCAAGCCGTCGGCGCGCATGGAGGAAATGAAGCATGACATGACCGGTGCGGCGACCGTGATGGGGGCGATTTTGCTGGCCGCGAGACTCGAGGTCCCGAACCAGGTGGTGGCCATCATGGGTTTTACCGAGAACATGCCGGATGGCGACGCGATTCAACCGGGCAATGTCATCCGCTCTCGCGCCGGAAAGACGGTTGAAGTCATCAATACGGACGCCGAGGGCAGGTTGATCCTGGCTGATCTTCTCGATTACGCTCAGGAGTACAATCCGGATGCGGTCATTGACGTCGCGACGCTGACCGGTGCCGCGACGGTCGCGTTAGGGAAGCTCTGCTGCGCGATATTCGGAAATGAGGAGCTCCTGATCGATGCCGTGCGGCGGGCGGGCGAAACGACCGGCGAAAGACTTTGGCCGATGCCGCTTTATGATGAATATTTCGACGATCTGAAATCCGAATCGGCCGATATGAAAAATTCAGCGAACGATTCCTACGGCGGCGCGATTCGCGGCGCGATATTTCTCAAGCAGTTCATCAAAAAAGGAACGCATTGGGCGCACCTCGACATTGCCGGGACGGCTCAGGGTCTGGGACATCTGTCCTATATTCCGAAGAAAGGCGCGAGCGGAACATACGTCCGCACCTTGGCGAAACTGATCGCGGAATATTGAGACTCCGGCGAGTTGCGCTCGGGTTGGAATAGGTCCTATCCCGCGGGTTTTCTCGCGATCAGCAGCAGCTGTTTCCCACCGGGTTTCAACGGGGAGGCAAGCCACGCTTTGATCAGGAACTCGGTAATCGGGAGGCGGCTGTCTTTCACGCTGAAGGGCATGAACCCCGGGTGGAAGAACGTTGTTTCGAAGCCGAAGGACGCGAGCCAGTCTTTCAGGGCGTTACCCGAAATCGGCGTCACGTGAGTGAAATCATCAAAGTACTCTTTCGAACAGCGGCTGTAATTGGGCATCAGAATCAAGATCTGACCGCCCGGGTTCATGATCCTTTTCAGGTCGGCAAAAAGCGATGAAATCTGGCCGCGCTCGAGATGTTCGAGAAAATTGCTCATCAGAACCCAATCGAAGCGATCTGTCTCGAAGCTGGTCGGGAGTTCAGAAAGCTTGCCGGACCTGAACTGGATGCTCTCATCGAGGTATTTAGCGAAGCCCGGGTCGATATCGAAGGCGTACCGGGTTTCGGATACGAGATTTTTGATAAACTGCCCATAGCCGCACCCTAAATCGAGGATCTTCCCCTTGATCTGAAAACGATCCTGAAAATACCTGCCCAGAACACGCCAAACGAGCTCGCGTTTCTGGTCGAAGGTGAATCGGGAAGCTGTATAAGCCGAGGTCGGCATGAATACCCCAGATTTGGGTTAATTATCTTGAAAAGGAGTTGTATATATTCGCTATGCCTTCATTACAAGAGATTTACTCCTTCGATGGGACCGAGA
>MEQK01000023.1 GCA_001770175.1 Bdellovibrionales bacterium RIFOXYD1_FULL_55_31
TGCCAAGTACTAAAAGGTGTTCACCAGAAATCCCAAACATATTCTGCATATACAAATATGCGCAACGTATGTCAATTCTGGCGTTTCCCCCCATCTTCCGGCTGCTTGCCGTTGGTCTGTTCGTTCTGGCCTTCGCGGGCCTTTTCATGGGGTGTAAGGGCGATCCCATTCATCCTACTGGAGCTAACGCGTACCAAATGGTAACCGGGGACGATACCGAGGATGACCGTCATCGCTGGGACAGTCTTTTTAATACACAGGCTTACGTCTATGGAAAGGAGCCGGCCGCGTTTCTTCAGGAGCATATTCATTTGCTGCCCGTTGGTCGAGCTCTCGACATAGCCATGGGGGAAGGTCGCAACGCGGTTTACCTCGCCAAGAAGGGCTTCAGCGTCGACGGGGTCGACTTTTCGGAGGTGGCGCTTCGAAAGGCCAAGCGGCTGGCCAGGGAAAATCAGGTTTCGATCAACGCGCTCTATGCCGATTTGAATAGTTACTCCGTAAAACCCGAATTTTACGACATCATTGTGAATATCGACTACCTGAATCGGGGTTTTGTTTCACAAATCAAACGAGGTTTGAAAAAGGGGGGGCTCATTGTTTATGAGTGCCACACCCTTGAGCAGCTGAAAAATGTTACCGGGCTGAAACACGATTTTTTGCTGAGGAACGGTGAGTTAAAGGAGCTTTTCAAAGATTATCAGATTCTCGTCTATCGTGAAACAAACGACGGGAAAGATGCAAGGGCCAGCTTGATCGCGCGAAAACCTTGAGCCGGCACTATGAAGGAAATCGTATCCCTTTTTCTTAAGCTCGGGACGTTGGGGTTTGGCGGCCCGATCGCGATTCTCGCAATGCTCGAAGAGGAAGTTTGTCGCAAACGCAAATGGATCACGGGGCGGCAGTTCGGGGAGATTCTCGCGATTTGTAAACTTCTTCCCGGCCCGATTTCGACGCAGGTTTCGATCTATGTTGCTTACTTGCGGGGCGGCGTGGTGGCCGGAGTCGCGGCGGGGATCGCGTTTATTCTTCCGTCATTTCTTCTGGTGCTCGGACTTAGCTATTTCTACGCGCACTCGGCAATGGTCTCCAGAGCGGCTGCCCTTTTTACCGGTTTTCAGGTGGGGGCACTCGCTGTCATCGTTCTTTCCACGGGACAGCTGGCGAGCGGCTACCGGCGAGAGGTCCGGGCGTGGCTAATCGCCACGATAAGTGCGGTTCTTATCCTTGCTGTTCCGCGTTGGGAGCCCGTCGTCATCTTCGCATTCGGGATGATCGGGATTTGGGTCGGCCGTGGAGGCACAAACAATCGGCTGCCCGAAACCCGCGAATTGAAGGGACGAAAGAGCACGAACTCGAGTGCTTTCGGATTTTTTGGATTCGCCACGACAGGAACCGCCTGGCTTGCTCAGTTCAAAGCGAGTGTGTTTGTTGATTTATTCTGGGTCTGTTTTAAAGCGGGGGCCTTCGTCTTTGGAACCGGTCTCGCGATCGTTCCTCTTTTGGAAGGCGACACCGTCCGCCACTTTCAGTGGCTGACGCATTCCGAATTCATGGATGGCCTCGCCATAGGTCAGGTCACCCCAGGGCCCGTGGTGATTACCGCGACTTTCATCGGCTTTAAGGTTGCCGGCTTTTTTGGAGCCCTCGTTGCGACGTTCGGGATGTTCCTGCCGTCTTTTATCAATATTCTGGTGATCCTCCCGAGGGTGTGGAAGCGCGTGAGCGGAACGCCTGCTGCCGCCTCGTTTGCGAGCTGGGCGATTCCCTCCGTGATCGGCGGAATCGCTGGATCGGCATTTCGGTTGGGATGGCTGACGCTCACGAGTCCTGCGCTGGTAATTTTATTCCTCTTGTCCCTGGCCTTCGCGATCAGGTTAAGGCCACCCGGATGGCTTTTGATTCCGCTTGTCGGAGGCGTGGCGGCCTTGGGACGTGCGGCAACTCTTTTGTAGACCCTCTCGGGACGAATGGCCTTTTACGTCGGCCGCGGTTGCGGACGCGGGACAGGCTGAGGAGCCGGAATCGGAATCGCTGGTCCAGGCGTTGGGGCCCAAGTCGGCCTCGACGTCGGTTCCGAGGGAGGAGGTGTCGGTAACCACGTGGGTAGACCGGTCGGCCTTGAGGTCGGGGGATTCGTCGGCAGGGGGAAGTTCGGCCAGTTCGACGGGAATGCGGAAGGCCTCACCGAAGGTGCCGGATCGATCGGCCGCGGACTGGCGCTCGTATCGTCTCGGCCACCCGGGACGAGCAGGTGATCTCTGATCCAGTTGATATCAACATAATAATTCGCATAGTCCGTCGGTTTTAAGATGGAGTAGGGGATCCACATGTAGTCGGGCCAGGCGTCGACTAGAATACCGTCTCCCATTCTCCAGGCGCCCCCGGCAAAAAAATCATTCTCGCGGGTCACGATCACGCTTCCGCTCGACTGCACTTTCCCGTCGGGACTGAAGACAATGGGAGCGTCGACCCAGAGTTCCATTTTGAGGGCTCTTGATTCGACGAGGTCCGTGTCTTCGAAATTGAAAGGTGGCGTCTGCACTCCCGGGGCGACGTCGTCGCGCATCCACCAGAGGGTTAAGGTGAGTAAAATGCGGTAAACGCCCGGAGCACGCGGGTCGGCTCCGAGATAGTCCGCCGGTTTGGGGTATTCGAACCGATAACCGGCGAGCGGCTGGTTCCAGACTTGGTCACCGGTGTAGCGATCGAGAAGAACTGCTTGTTTTAAACGTCCCATGTAGTTCGTCAGGATCAGGAAGACTTGGTCCGGCACGGTATCGTGATACTTCGGCGAGTTATAGTCCTGCCCGAAATCGACCCGTTCACCGTAAAAATCCGCCCCGGTTTCCATGGCGGCTTCCGTCAGGAGAGCCTTGAGATCCGCGATTTCGAATGTAACGCCGTTCACTCTGACGGCCTGACGCGGTTCAGGAAACAAGGCTGATGCAGCCGTCCAGCCATTGCAGTGTCCCCACCAGCCCTGCACTTTGGGATCTTTGGTGCCATGATTCTCCACCTCCCAGCGTTGGGCTTGCGTGAAACCACGTGCCGCATCGTACTTTCCGGCCGGGCTCAGGCCTGCACCATAGGTTCCGGCGGCAATACCGTTTTGTGTGTAGGGCCACCAATACCCCGCCCAAGGTGTCGGGACAGCTTTGCCCTGACTGAACGAGTTAATTAAATTCGCGAAATTCTTGTCACCGTGAAATTCCTGTCCTCTGAAACCGGGATAAGGCACGGGTGCGGCATTCGCTTCTTCAGCTTGGTTATCGAATTCGGGCTTTCCGCAGGAGCTGAATAGAGAAACAGTGACGATGATCGCGGTTGTACTCGCAAGGACGGCGAGAACTTTTGAATTCATGAGCGCTCCTTCCGGAACAGGATCGCGATCCCGTTCGCGGTCCTCAGAAAGCTCGGCCAGGGCTCACCTTCTTCCCAGAGAACTTCAACGGGACGGCCGAAAAAATCATCCTGATGGAACCATGTCGCGCGCGTGATTTGGGGGGAGAACCCCGCCTTACGGGCAAGGTCTTGCGCGAATTCCGGCAGCACGGGAACTTTTTCGGCGTTCTCGCGACGCGCGGTACTCAGTTCTGGAATGTTGAGAGGGAAGAGTTCGAGCGGAGTCATCGTAGAGGGGATTTCGTTCGATACCAGCGCTCCCTCCGGTTGACCCTCGAAGTGATACGTTTTTTGGGTCGAGGCTGTCAGGTTTTCTATCGTTAGCTTTATCCGATGAACGCGCGGGTCAGGGGGAGTGAGTCCAAAGTTGCGTGTTTGTGTCACCTCGATCGTGACGCTGGAATGTGCTCCGCCGTTCACCGAGAGAACTTTATAGTGAAATGCCGCAGCTTGGGCTGTCATCCTGAGTTGATCCGGCGCTCCCGTCATGCGCATTGTTGGAGGACGGAAGCTCCAGGCAATGACATCCCACTGATCTCCGGGCGCGTAGTGTTTTCCATAAAGGCGTAAAATCCAGGATGAAGAAAGAGCACCGCCGGTTTGCCCGGTTTCTAGCGCGGCCTGGCGATCCACTTTTCTTTGCGCAATTCTCAGAGCTTCCAGATAATCCTTTTCTGGCATGGATGCCATTGCGCTGCTGCACGCGAGTCCCGAGAACATGAACAGGACACTGAATAAGCCGAATGACATGAGCCCTCCGCTGTGAGTTCGGACCAGCAAACGCCATGCCCGAGGCAGAATTCGAGTCTCTGCCGCGAAACGGGGTTGACGAAGTGATGCGTACTCCATTACTCAGAAATGAATGTCGCAATCAGAAAATACAGGGAGCAGCGGCGTCAGGTTCGCCGGGTTCTGGATTCGTTTCGCGGCCTCGTTTATCGATTGGACCATTCTCACGATAGCTTCATGGGTCGCGCAATTGATGATTCTCGGGGTGGTTTATTGGATGCGGATTTTTGTTTCGCATAGCGGTGGCGGAACCGGAGGGTTTTTTGATGCTTTCAATCCCCTGTGGCTCCAGGTCATGAACGGGATCCTCTATCTTCTTCTTTCGTTACCCTATTACATTATTGGACACCGACGATACGGCACGACGCTCGGAAAAAGACCTTTTCGCATCTATGTCGTGGATAATTCCACGTTTGGCCCGATCACGTTGAGGCAATCGGTGATCCGGTGTCTCGGCTACGCCGTTTCGTATGCGTTTTTCATGGTGGGTTTCATCATGGCCGCATATCACCCGACAAAACGCGCACTTCACGACCTGATCGCGGGGACCGTTTCAGTCAGGAGAACTGATGGGAATCTATAGCCGGTTTAAACGGGCTCAGGACGGCTTTCGCGCTCTCGTGGAGCTACTCGAATCTACTCCCGTCACGAGACGGCAAAAGATGATCGATGCCGGAATGGCTGAAGACCCGGCCTATACAGAACAGGCCCTGAAATACGTCCTTTCGTTTGAGGACGTCATCCAATTGCCCGATTTGGAGCTGGCCGAAGTGGTCGCAGCCGCTCCTCCCCGGATCATGGCGTACGCGATCAGCCAAACGAGCGATGAAGTAAAGAACCGGTTTCTTTCGAATGCACAACCCCGTGTGAGGGCAGAGATCAAAGATTATCTTTCAGTTCAGGTGGGTTTGCGCGAGTTGGGCGGAGCGCAGCTCAAGATCGTGGAAGTCACTCGCCAGCTCGAACGGCGTGGCTTGATTAAAACCAAACGTATTCCTCTCCAGCTGGACTAGAGAGGAGCCTTGGGATCGCGAAGCTGCATGTCCCAAAGCTCAATTGAGAATTCGCGAATCTTTTCGAGGTCTGTCCACATCTCGGGCAGGAACCCTTCAGGTCCTTCAAAGGTCTGCCACTCCCATTTGTTCAGGTCATGGTGAAGCGCTGTGAGCGCGGCGGAATAGCCCTTTATCCGGACGATTTCGAGATACTTTTCACGTTCAAACTGGAGGTTCATTTATTGACACGAGATGCTTCCATCTCGTGCTCCTTAGGGTGCCTACTCTTGTTATCGTCAAAAAGGGGATGCCTCAAGAGTAATACTCGGGAGCAGCGTTCTTTCCTAAGGGCCGTAGGGTCGCGCTCTCAAGGTTTCTCTGAAAGTTTGACATAGGTTCATTTGATGAAGTAAGTTGCAAACGTCGGGGCGTAGCGCAGCCTGGCTAGCGCACCTGCTTTGGGAGCAGGGGGTCGTGGGTTCAAATCCCGCCGCCCCGACCATTTAAACCAAAATAAGAGACCGAATCCGAGAGCACAAAAAACGATTGGTTCTCCTCACTCCGTGGTGGAGTGTATCCAAAACACAATCAAGCACAGGCACTTAGGAGCCGTAAGCGATAGTTACGGAAGTTCTTAT
>MEQK01000024.1 GCA_001770175.1 Bdellovibrionales bacterium RIFOXYD1_FULL_55_31
AATGCTCTCCCCAGCCGACGAACTCTCGTTTCGCCTGCTCGGCGGTTCGCTCAAACGCGTCCAAAAACAATACGAAGCATTCGTCTTGTCCCTGAACTCGACGAAAGCCTGGGCCGAAGAAAAGGGCGTTACATCATTCCACCTCCATTTCGAACTCGGAATCGATGCTATGGTCAGAGGCGACTCCTTCGCCGCCATGGACCAATTTGGCATGGCCAAGCAACTCGCGAACTCAATAGAAGAAAAGGCCCTCGCGCTATTCAATCTTCTCCTCTGTCGCGAAAACCTAAGTCTACCTTATGAACACACCCTGAAAGGACTGCAGGACGTTCTTCGCGAAACCCAATCGTGCCTCGGCATCGCCGATCAGCTGCTTGCATTCGAACAACGCACGGCGTTTCGCACGGGAGAAATTGCGAAAATCGCCCGATTCGAACCTCCGAAAGACCGCATCACCCAGGCTCATTACTTTCGCCTCTGGGTCCGATCGCTTCCGTTCCACGGTCATACCGCGGCCCTCGCGGGCGATTCAGATTTTGAATTTTTCATCCAGAACCAACGCGCCCTTCACCAAGGCGCCTATCGGCTTCGCACCCTCACGGGCCAACTCCATCCCGAGGACCTTCGCGCTCTCCGCCTGAGTGAAGCGATTGACCGGCTCTACCTCTGGACTTGGCGATGGCTCGTGAATCCTGAACTCTTCCCGGCAAAGAAGATCCTTCATGTGCTGGAGAAGATCGATCTGAAACGCGATCAGGATCGCCTGACGGCCGAGGACGCACAGATGTTCCGGAACACGCTTCTCTGGTTAAGCCTTCTCGGCGCAACGCCGCGCGAGCGGATCCAGCCCCTCATCGATCTATTTTGCGCCGGTAGCGGCGTGGAATTCCCGATCCTCGCCCAGGAACGACTCCTGATCGAGTACCTCAACGCGTGTCGCGACGGGGCTGATATTTTCGCAAATGATCTTTACGATCAACTCGAATCACAAAGCACGAACGACGTCCTTTTCGCCGCGCTCGCGAGGGTCGTGCAGAGAGGCAATCCGAGCGTCGCCCCCCCGGCGCTCCGAGCATTCGCCGAACGCCTGGTTATCACGCTCTCGGCCAAGCGCGCCCCGGCGTTGGGCGAAATTCTGATCGATTCCGCTCGGAGCACAATCACCCTTGCCGATGGCAAGTTGATCCGCTCCCGATCTTTTTGCATGGCGGCCCTACTGCTCAAGAAGTATTCGGTTGTTTCCGCAGCCGACTTCGCGCACTTTTGCTTCGGCGTTCGTCAGTACGACAGTTTTTGCCACGACCGCAACATCGTGAACTTGCTCGCGCGGATGAAGCCGGTCTTCGCGCCTGAGCTGGGCTTCCGGATGAAGGCGGGCCGCGTGATCGCCGAAGGTACTTGGAACAAAGTCGCCTTCGCCGAAGCCACTCCCGCGATGGAACAGTTCGCTCAAGACCCGGCTTGGCACCGCTTTCTCGAATCAAGTGAAACGCAGACCGTTTCGAGCCCGAGCGCGCGCAAGGCCACGCCCGCCGAGCTCCTGCTCGAAACTCCCCCTACGGCACTCCTCGGAAAGAGCCTTTCTCGCCGCGATCTCGAAAGCGAGCTCGCCCGCCCGCGAAGCACCACGAACCGCATTCTCAAGCTCTGGATCAAGCGCCGTCTTGTTCAGAAGCGCGGCGCCGGGCGCCTGACTCGCTACACGTTTCCCCTCCGGTTCAAAGCGTCCACGTCTTCAAAAGAGGTAAGGTTATGATGCGGCTCTTGGTTGCCCTGGCTTTCGGAGTTCTCGTTTCCGGAATCGCGCCGGCCCTCGCCTGGGACCTTGAGACGGCGACCGTTAAAATCGACTCCCGCCGGTGCGCGAGCCCCTACGCCGGGCGCACAGGCTCCGGCCTCGCGTTTCGCTCGGGACGCGACCTTTACGTCCTCACTTCGGAACACGTTGTTTTCCACACGAACGACCGCTACTGCCATTCGGTCGCAAACTCGCGCTTCGGCACCCTGCGCACGACTTTCATCCAGGCGGAATGGGGAAACGGTCTCGCTCTCCTCAAAGTTGAAACTCTGAACAGGAACTTCGCCGAAAAGCTCCCCACGCTCGCCGAGTTCGCGCACGAAGGTGCGACCCCCGATTCCGTCGTTCTCGCAGGCTATCCCGTGAGGAGCACGACGATGCTCATCGATTCCACAGCACGCATCTTGAACCCCGAGAGCGACCGCGTCCCTTTCGCTCTCCTCTCCCGTGCGATCGAGGTCAAAGGCGCGGCCGAATACGGAATGAGCGGCGGCCCTGTCACGGACGCCACGCGCGCTTTCATCGTCGGAATTCTCTCCCACCAGATTCTCGAGCTTAAAGCCGGGCGCCCCGGCGCAATCACCGAGGCGGGCACGGCCGTCGAAAACCACGCTTTTGCCATTCCGGCGTTCGCCGCAGCCGCTTGGGTGCGCGAGGTTCTCGACTCGGGACTGGGCCCCCAATTCGTCGTCCCGCTCGACTCACAAGCCGCCCCTCCCGGCAGCCCTCAGCGCGTGGTCTTCGGCGACGTGGAATTCGAATTTGTTCGTCCAACCTCGGCCGCCTCGGGTGCGCCGAGAACCGGCATCGGCGGCGGTGACGGCGCCGGGATCGGGGGTGGCGACGGCGCGGGCATTGGCGGCGGAGACGCGGCCGGCATCGGCGGAACTGACTCCGCCGGCGGAGGGGCCCCGAGTGGCGCCGGCGAAATTCGCCTACGATTGGCGGCCGCCAAGACATCCACCGGAATCGAGAGTGCGCGCACGATCACCCAGTTCGCCTGGTTCGAAAACGCCCGCGCCCGACTTTACCGGCGCGAGGCGCTCCGAATCGATTCCGTCTACTTCCGAGGTCAACGCCGCGCGATCGAATCGCTGCAAGGTTTTTTCGCGGCAGCTCGCGACGGCGCGCTCCCGCTTTACCGCGATCGCCCGGCCGATTCCACTGCCCATAACGAGCGCGTTGATCTACTCACGAGCCGGCTCGCCGCTTTAGCCAGCCTCGAACTGAACGCCGATGCCCAGACGCTTCTCTCGGATCTCGCGAGCGCGGCCGCGTTTTATTCCCAATACGGTTTTGTGCTGGAGGATTTGGCAGCCGTGATCCTGAATTCAGCGGGCTGGAACGAATTGTATCAGCTCGACTTTGACCGGACGGTGGAACTGAAAACGGCTTGGCTCAATTTGGATCGATAAGTGGTTACTGCACTGTTGGCCTCTTCACCAAGAGCACCATTGTATCAAGCTCATCGCGATCAAAACCGCCTCTTTTCTCAAGCGGAATTGCGTGTTTAAGCAAGCCGTCCATGTAAGCCACCCACATAAGCCGTTGACTTTATTGTATATAAAACACCCTGGCGCACTGCGTTAAGATACGTTATTATAATTAAGTGACCTTAACAAAGGATGGCGTTATGGGAACCCTGAAAACGAAAACCTATTCGAGCCTCACAGTCGCATTCGCTCTTTCGGCACTGACCTCCGCGGCGATACTACTGCCAGGCTGCAATGTCACTGACTCAACACAGATCAAAGCCGGACATACCCGGATCGGCGTGGAGATCCCGCCCGAAGACGCCGTTTCAGATGCGCCCTCGATACCCGTTCCAGCCGACTTTTCAGCCGACGAACGCCTCTCCTACACTCTTCCGGATGAAACCACTTCAGCCCAAGCCGTTTGCGACCCTTTCGGGAAATCAAGCAACGCAGGCCTGCTGAACGGGCTCGAAGCAAAACTGTTTTCGGCTGAGAACGGCAAACATCAATTCAAGAAAGCTTCCGATTACCTTCGTTACGGCAAAATGGCGGACGTCGATCTCTTCTTTAACCAGCTCTACGTTCCCACCCGGCCCTTTGATCAGGGCTTCATGACCCAGGACGGCTCGCTTCTCAAAACCGAAAACGGCGACACCCTTTACGAGTATTTCGGACTTCATTTTGAATCTGAAATCGGCCTCGCTCCGAATGACAAACCCGGAATGTATCAAATCGCGGTTTTATCCGATGACGGCGCGCTTCTCCGGTATTTGGAAAAATCCGGCTTTAAAACCCTGGTCGACAATGACGGCGATCATCCGACACAAATGGGCTGCGCGAAACATGTGATCGAGTTGAATGAAAACACCCGGATCCCCATCGACCTCGACTATTATCAGGGCCCGCGTTATCACATTTCGCTCGTGATGCTCTGGAGGCTTGTTGAGCCGGGAGAATCCCTCAAAGATCCTTCCTGCGGCAAACAAGGCAATGCCCTGTTCTTCGATTCCACAAAAATTCCACCTGCTCCACAGCCCGAATTCCAAAATCTTCTCAAACGCGGCTGGAAAGTAATGAACCCCGAAAACTTTTTCCTGCCCGGCGCCGTGAAAACGAACCCGTGTTCCGGTCTTTGTTTCAAAGATCGGTTCCCGCGACCGCTGCATGGGAGTAAAGGATTCCGGCCCTCCCATCGAAATCTCAACCCAGACACTCTGAGTGTCACCATAGCAGGAAAAGAATTCCGCTTTGACTACGATAAAAAGGGCCATTTGATCAGAATTCCAGACCTCGAAGACTCAGACTCCGAGATTCATATCGGGTATTGTATTGAGCCACAGCCGGAACCGACTCCGACCGCGGAACCGGAACCGACCCCGACCGCGGAACCGGAACCGACCCCGACCGCGGAACCGGAACCGACTCCGACTGCGGAACCGGAACCGACTCCGACCGCGGAACCGGAACCGACTCCGACCGCGGAACCAGAACCGACTCCCAGCCCTACGCCATGCACAGACTTCAGCTGTGAAGATGGAGGATTGATCGGAGTATAGACTCCCGCAAACACCGCTGGGCAACACGCATAGAGAAACACTGCTCACTGATTCCTCAGCACGCCGGAGCCTTGACGGCTCGTTCGTGAGAGTTCACGATGTTAGAATGTATCCAACCCTAAAAGGACTTCATTCAATGACAAGTAAAAGCAGCTTTATTACAGCCGGAGTTTTCGTCATCACAGGCATCTTTGGCATAATGCCTGCGCAGTCAATCGCAACCGCCGCAAGCAACTCGTTCGCCGCAAGGTGCGCCGAGATCGATAAGTGCATCAAGGCAGTCAGCGAAATCACTAACGATAAGTATGTTTTCAGTACTGAGGTCAAGGGCACTGTCGCCGCGAGCGATAACCTGGAATTGACCAAAGAGAACGCCACTTTTCTTTTGACGAAAGCCTTGAACCTCAATGGCTTTACCCGTGCACCTTTGGGCGAACCGGATACCTATGAGGTTGTCCGTCAGCGCGATGCACGCGATACTTTACTCCCAAAGGTGACCGCGGACGTAAATAATGCTCCAGACTTGCCGAATACCTGGGATTGGTACCATCTCACTTACAAGGCG
>MEQK01000025.1:0-1634 GCA_001770175.1 Bdellovibrionales bacterium RIFOXYD1_FULL_55_31
CGAAATCCGCTCCTTCCTTTGATTCCGTTCTTCAGGACGGCGTGGTCGGCGCGCTGAATTATCTTTTCGATCAACAAGCCGATTGCAGTTCGCGGATTTCAAAAGATCAGTACATCTGCAACCGTGACCAAGAAGGCGAAATGCGGATCAACGGTGGCTGGGATAGCTACATCGAACCCGCGTTCAAACTCTTCGGCACTCGCGTTCGGAGCCCGATCAAGTTTCTCGATTCAAACATGTTCACCACGGCCGCGGTTCTTTATCCTCTTTGGCTCATCGATCTGAAGGCGATTCCGGAATTTCAGCATGAAAAATCCATCCAACTCGCGATGGATAATCTTCAGGTTCATCGTCGTGGAGAGGGGTATTCGTTTTGGGCGAATCTTGGTCCCTCGCTAGGAACCATTGACCGTATCGGGCCGCTGAATCTCGACGCTGTTCTTCTCGGCTCGCAGGTCAAACTGGCTTCACGGATAAAACAGGCCACACGGCTGAACTTCATGCCGGCCGACGTCAAGTGGCTCGATGTCGCTTTCGCGAAGGAAAACGACAAACTCGGGCTTGACGTTCTTTTTGACGTGCCGAGCGACACGGATGATACGGCGCTCGCGATCGCCTCCAGGTATTTTTATCACCAAGACAGGATCCTGGAGGGAACCGGGAGCTCGATTCAAGAGGAGGTCGCGGGACTCAGGTCCGCGATTGACCTCGGCTCCGCGATCAATCGTTACACGGATATTTATTCAAACCGCAAAGGGCGGCATTATAACGAGACCATCCGCGAATGCCGCGAACTGGTCGCCCGAAACGGGACGGAAGGGCTCTTCAAAGATATTTCCGCGATGGATCACTGCTCCCTTGATGACCCCCGTGAAAAATGGAAGTACGACGCCTATCGCGAGCAAGCCTCGTATACCGGCTCATATATGACCTGGCTCTACGATGAGCAGCCTCCGACCTATGCCGATCCGGACGGTGGCGTGATTTTAACAGGTCAGAACAGCGTTGATTGCGTCGTCACGGCGAACGCGCTCTTCGCGATTTCACTCTCGGGCTTGAAAGACAAACCGGAATACCGTCCGGCTTATGAAGCCTCCTGTAACGCGATCACGAACGTCATTTTGGATGAAAAGGGCAATATTCGTCGGAGGAATTCGGGCCGGATCGATGGTCGCGACGACGACGCCGTTTGGCGTTATTGCGGTCTTTTTTATCCCGCGCACATGGTATTCCCGTATAAACTTTCACGCGCGGTTCGTGACGGAGGTGCTTGCAAGGATCTGAGCGACTCAGCCGAGCAGACGCGATTCAACCAGGCGATGGGAGCGCTGATGCAGGAACTCGCCGACGAACAAAAGCATGGCGAGTGGTACGAAACACTGGATAAAACGAGAGAACTCCCGACGGCGCTCGGAGTGGTGACTCTGCTTAACTTCGGGCAAGAGGTAGCGAAGATCGCTGGTATCTCGAACTCGGAACTGAGCGATCGGATCCGAATGGGGCTGATGAGCCTGCACAGGATGAAACAGAGCCATGGCCGTAGGGGCGGGCTGCCTGTTTACAGTTTACAGGCAGGGACGTTCTTCGGCGGAGGAACGGTCAATGAGATCGCCTTGTGGAAGAGCGCGCCTTTT
>MEQK01000025.1:1659-36890 GCA_001770175.1 Bdellovibrionales bacterium RIFOXYD1_FULL_55_31
GAGATCGCCTTGTGGAAGAGCGCGCCTTTTGCCACGGCCATTTTTCTCGAAGCCTCCATCAAGTACATGATGGGTTACGATCAATTGGAGCACCTGGCGAAAACGTCGTCAAATCGGGAAAAATTGGTGCTTTCGAATCTCCGGACCGAACAAGGCTTTGCGGCATTTAGCCGGGATGTCCGGGTGATCGACGATGGCGCCTTCAAGCGAACGTATCTCGATTCCGCGGTTGGAGAACCCGTGCAAGGTGACACGATGCCTGTCCCGGATCGGCTGGCTCCTCCAGAGCAGTCGCGCGTCGGAATCGAACTGGAGAGCGGCATCGAAATGAATCAGGGAAGCGTCTATGGCGTCGTCGGCATCGAACTCGAAGTCGGCGAGCGCTTCGACGGCGGAAAACCCCAGGCTGCTTACTACGTCGTGAAAATGGCTGCCCAAGGTTCCGTGAACGTCAAGGATCCATCCGACATGAGGTATTACCTGCAGGCGAGCTTTCTCGGGATTTCGTCCGAGTCTCCGCAGGTCAGTGATGAGGTGGGATTCATTCCCGTGGTTCTGATCAAAGAAGATGATATGATCGGATTAGATGCGCATCTGTTGCATGCCGGAGCCGAACTTCCCATTCTCGCCCTCAGCAAGAACGTCAGAATGGACCTCAGCCTGGCGGGAAAACTTCTCGGATACGCATATAAACGCTCGGACCAAAAGAGCAGGATCATCTCTCAAGGGTTTGCTCCCGGCGAGGTGGAGCTTGGAATCGTGATCCGATATAAGGATCTTGCCTCATTTGACCTCAGCGGTGGTGCGGGCTTGAACCTCATGGTCGAGAGGACCCGGTCCGCGGAGCAATTCCGGGCTATGGCGCCTTTGAAAGGAAAACTCGGAGCGAGTGCGAATATCACCGAGAATCTGAAATTATATCTTCAATACTCCTATCTCCGAGATAGAGTCCTCTATCCTGATGGAGAGCATACTGTATCCTTCGGCGTGACTGGAACGTTCAGCGGAAAGAAGAAAAAACGGACGCCACGACTTCAGTTTCGGTGAGCCTTGCTTCACCGGTCAGTATTTCTGTTGAATTTTGTCCATTTACTCCAGCAACTTGCGTTCTTTTATATTAGCTGATCATTTCGGTAAAGTTTTGGTGGCTGTCGCCGATACGTGTATTGAACTTAGAGGAGGACGATCATGGCAAAAGAACAGCAACCAGGTAAAGCCGCGGCCCCGGCACCCAGTGCAGGAGCGCCCGCTCCCGTTCACAAACAGTCCGAACCGACCAGGAAGACAAAGGAATACACGCCTCTTCCCGGCGGCTGCAATTCTTGGGGCTGCAAGGCCCAAGCGCATCGCTTCAATTTCTGCGATGAGCATTACGATCAATTCAAGTTCGGCTTGATCAAGAAGACCGGTGAACCGGTTCCAGATTTCGAGAAAAAGTTAGAGCACTATAACGCTTGGAAAGCCAAGCATAGCGCTCACCGAGTTGCGTAACGACGTTACGCAGAAGTGCTGTACCCACCACCTCCTCATTGGGGAGTCGATCTAGCCGTTCTGGCTAGGTCGGCTCCTCTTCTTTTTAGAGGAGCCCCAGGTTTGCCTCACGGCTTCTCACGGCTTTAATGATGCGATTGCTGCCAGTTGGATGGAGTGAATCTGCCGGGCCGCGCTCTCCGCTGCCGTAGTCATCGCGTCCATCTGATCTTTGGAAAACGGTGTTCCTTCGGCCGTTCCTTGAATTTCGACGAAGAGACCTTTTCCCGTGATAACAAAGTTCATATCGACACAGGATGAGGAATCCTCCACATAATCAAGATCGACCAGGAGCTCGTTGCTTCTGCTGATTCCCACGCTGATTGCCGAAACGCTGTCGAGCCACACCTCGCGGAGCGAAACTTTTCCGTCCCGCTCCAATTTCTTGAGTGCCATGACCAGCGCCACGCAACCCCCGGTGATCGATGCGGTTCTTGTTCCGCCATCGGCCTGCAGAACATCGCAGTCGATGAGAATGGATCGCTCTCCGAGCTTCTCGAGGTTCACGACGGATCGCAGGGCTCTGCCGATCAGCCGTTGAATTTCTTGGGTGCGCCCTGATGCTTTGTCGCGCTCGCGCTTCGTGCGGGTATGTGTCGAGCGAGGAAGCATTGAATACTCTGCCGTCACCCAACCCCGACCTTTGCCGGTGAGCCAGGAGGGGACCGTTTCCTCGACCGAAGCAGTACAGAGTACATGGGTGTTCCCGGATTTGATCAAGACGGAGCCTTCCGCGTAGCGGCTCACGTCCGTTTGGATCGAAATTGGTCTGAGTTCCGTCTGCTTTCTGCCTTTCGGCTCCCGTTCCGTCATGAGTTGCCCCTTGTCTCCGTTATGCAAAAAAGTTAAGACCGCGTGAGAGGAAATAACGATGCCTCGAAATCGAAAACGCGCTCTCAGACGCGCTCAAGATGACGATTACCATTCCGCTCCGCTGCTTTGGAAGGAACTTCTGCTCACCGGCTTGAAAGAGGATGGCTGGCCTTGGGATTGGACGAGCATGGGATTAGGCGCCCGCGCCCGGCGGTCCGTCAAGGCACGGATCATCTCAAAATCAGACGGGGTTTGGGCCGCGAGCGGGCTTTCGACCGCAATCAATCACGTCGCGCGCGAGCTCGGGGCCGAGATTGTGAGCCAGTGTTTCGTCGCCGATGGTGAGGCGCTTCGGCCGGGAAAACTCGTTTGTGAATGGAGGGGCGCCGCGAGTCTGGTGCTCGCGCTGGAACGGCCGTTTCTGAATCTTGCATCCTATGTTTCGGGGATCGCGACCTCGACCCATCGTTTGGTCGAGCAGGTTCGCCGGGCTTGCCCTTCACGCCCTCCGCGCGTGACGGCAACCCGCAAGACCTTGCCTCACTATCGCGACCTTGCGGTTCACGGAGTTCAATGCGGCGGTGGTTTCAGTCATCGTCTGGGGCTCTCGGCCGGAGTCTTGATCAAAGAAAATCATATTGCTTCGGCGCAAGGAATCGGACCCGCGATAAACGGCGTTCGCGCGCGCGCTCCGCATGGCCTTAAACTCGAGATCGAGGTCACCTCAGGCAAAGAGCTGAAGCAGGCGCTCGAAGCGGGAGCTGAAGCGGTTCTTCTGGATAACTTTTCTCCTTCGGAAGTGCGTTCAGCCATTCGCGTGGTGGAATTGACAAAAAAGCGCCCCCTCATTGAGGTTTCTGGCGGCCTGAACGAAACCAATATCGGGGATTATGCGATCGAGGGGGTCGACATTCTTTCAGTGGGATCGCTGACTCATTCCATTCGAGCCGTGGATCTCTCCTTGTTGATTGGAGGGTGAGTGAAGCTCAAGTCCAACTGCGTACTCGAACGTTGTGATTCGACCAACGATTACGCGCGGAGGCTCGCTTTGGAAGGGAGCCCTCATGGAACCTGGATTTCATGCAAGGTTCAGTCACGCGGAAAAGGCCGATCCGGGAGAAGCTGGCAGTCGCTCGAGGGTAATCTCTTTCTGTCGATTTTGGTCCGCATGGAACAGAGCGCTTTCGCGAATGCGGGCTCCTGGGTCCCGTTGGCCGCAGCCGCAGGCGCGGTTCGCGCGTTGCGCGCCCTTTATCGGGGACTCGGAATCCAGATCAAATGGCCCAATGACCTCTGGCTTGACGATGCAAAGCTCGGAGGAATTCTATGCGAATCTGTTTCTCGCACTGCCGAGGCTTGCGTGATCGTTGGCATTGGCTTGAATTACGAAACGGCTCCTGCTGAACTTGCGACCGGTGAGTTCCCCGCCTCGTACCGGGCGGTCTGCCTGAAGGACGCCGTGCCGCGGGTTTCGCCAGGAATCGACCTCGTGCGTGATCAAATCATTGAAGCTATTCTCCACGAAATGGAGTTCCTGAAGCGTTCCGATGTGCAGACGGTTCGGGAGCATTACCTCGAGCACGCCCTGTTGAAAGAGGGGACCCAGATCGAGTGGACTACGCGGTCGGGAACTGATGGCCAGGGGACGGTGGCGGGATTGGGAGCATCTGGAGAGCTTCTCGTGGATCTTCCGGCGAGAGCGAGTCTATTCTCCGAAGACGTGCGCGTCAGGGTTGTTCCGAAAGCAAGCGACGGATCTCGTCTTTGATCACGCGTTCGGCGAGTTCGGGGAGAAATTTGCGCGCAAGCTCTTCGAGATTTTTTTCAACCTGTTTGCGGATCAGGTCTTCCATTTCCTCCCTCGGGAAAGAGGAAGAGGAACTGAAAGGAGCAAAAGGCGGTGGAGTCTGTTGTGCCTCTGAGATTTCCCCGATCGTAATCCCGTCCGGCATTCCGGGGCGCGAAGTAGGTAAAAAGGGCGACGACTCGATGGGAGCGAGGCTCGGAGGCGTGGGTACGGCGGGCGAAGGTGTTGGTTGCGAGCGCGGTCCCGCAGCCTGCTCAAGCGGGAAATTCGAGCCACCTCGATCCATCATGGCGGGTGCGGGCTTCAGCGTCGGTTCGTTCACCGTCCATTGGAAATCGTCGAGACCGCTCATCCTGATGGTTGATTCGGTTAACTGGCGAATATCAGCATCAGGATCTCGCTCGGAATCGGCTGCCCCCGTGGATGGTTCCGGTGCGGGCATGATGATCTGCGGTTCTTTATCCCAAAGGTCTTTGAGTGGTTGATAAGAATTGTCGTCGGCGAGATTCGAAAGCTCGGGCTCGCCCATGTCCGGCATATCCGGAAGATCGGGGAATTCCGGAAGATCCGGCAACTTTGGCCAGCCCTTCGACTCGTTTTCCGATGCCGCTGCTGCGGGCGGTTCCGCGGGAACCGCGAATTTTTGGCTCGGCCCCGGAGGAAGGGGCGGCATTGAAGCGACGCTGCTTGGTTTTTCCGGATCTTTGGCAAGCACGCTGCTCAAAGTCTGACGCAGGTGAGCCGGGTCAAACGGTTTTGTCAGGCGTCCATGAAACCGAACCGTTTCGATTTGCTGTTCGTCGACCCGTTCAAAGGCACTCGACATGAGCACGAAACGAACCTGATCAAGTCCGTCTTGTGACTCTGTGAGTTGTTTCACTTCGAATGCTGTTTTGCCGGGAAGCGATACATCGATCAGCACAATATCCGGCCTGAAAACCGCGATTTGCTGAACGGCGTCGTTTCCATCTGAAACAGCCTGGATCTCATAGCCTTCGTTCGAGAGTGCAAGTCGAATTACTTTTTGGATAGTCAGACTATCGTCCGCGACCAGAAGCTTTTTACCGTTCATCTGATAAAAGTGTGTCATTTCCTGAAGGCACTGTAAAGACACACGACGAAAAGATGACGCTTTTGAAAAAGAACCCGGTCGCTATTTTTCCATGTTTGGCAGAATCGAAATTGGCTATAATGGGAATCGACCCAGGGACCGGCGATATATATTCGGACCCTACAGTCAATAACCCAGGGAGCTGTCCCTGCCAGTGGTGTGCATGCCTGGTTTACCAGGAAGCCTAAAGCTGGTACATGGCGCCCACTTAAGATTCTGGGTTCCAATTGACTTCGCCGGCTCTGGGTCTTTTTTTGATCTTCGTTAAAATTTGACAAACCCACTCGGACAGAAATAAACTCGCGTCAGGGGGCCTGTTTAAAGGCCACGGGCGCGGATTTTCGCCTGAGCGCGCCGCCTCATGGCAGAAGTAACGGCCGAAAGGGGGAGTATGGGGCAGTTTGGGAATTTTGGGGGCTCTTCCGGGAGTTCGGGGACGTCAAGAGATGTTTTGCCATCCCAGGTGGGGTGGATTCACGAGCTTGCGCGTGCCGAAATACATCCCGATGCCGAGAGAGTTTTGCAGCTCGGACGGAGCTTCGACCCCCAGCAACTCGTTGAAGAGAGCGCGATCGACTTCTTGACCTCGCTTCGAGAGTGCTTCGCCGAGTATGCCCGTATTCTGAACGCGTATGCCGAGAACGGGACGCGATTTCAGGAAATCAAGGTTTACAGCATCGCCCAGACCGCGGCTGATTTCATGGTTTTCAGGAACCAAATCAAGCTGGTTTTCGCGAATTCCGCTCATGGAGTGATCCAGATCGCTTTTGCTCAGCACGTTCGCGGGACTCTCGCCGTCGACGGTCAGATCCAGTCATCCAACAACACGGTTTCATCGCCTGCGCTCGCCCAATCACAGGATCTTCTGGCGCAGGTCGGCCCGTTCAGAGACGTCTACTGGACTTTTCAAGGTGAAAAGGTGGAAGCGGAACAAGTTGCGAAATTTTATTTCGCGGAATTCGCGCGCATCACCCGGGATAACAAGAAATCACGGGCTGGGAACCAGATTCTTATCGAGCAGATCAAAGCTTTGCTCCAGGAAAAGGGGCTCGATCTTTAGGCTTTCGACCGCCTGGCTGAAATTGAGGGAATAATCCTGAACCGCCGTCTCGATTGCGGTGGAACTGAAGCGGTTCCTCGCTGGGACGATCAATTTCGAATTGAATCCGAAACGCTCCGCGAAGGCGACTCCTAATTCGTAATGGGTCATTTTGGTCAGTCCGCCGTAATGGTACGTCTTTTTACGGCTTCCTGATTCGATCACCCGGACCACGAGTTCCACGAGCCCGTCGATCAGACCGAAGTTGTGCAATTCCTCGTTCGGCAGATCGATCCGTTCTCCGCGGCTCAGGGCTATTCGAAGCCGGTCAAGAAGGGAAGGATTGTACCCGTTTCCGCGACCGATCAATGGACTTGATCTGATGATGGCGTACGTGAGGGATTTGCTGCGAATGAAATTTTCACCGCCGAGTTTGCCTTTTCCGAGAGTCGTTGTCGGCAGGACGATGTCGTTCTCGTGATAATTTCCGCGTACTCCGTCAAAGATGTAGGAGTTGGAGAGATAGATGAAATGTGGCTGCAGGATATCGGAAACGTTCGAAATCGTGGCTGCTCCGCCTGTGTGAATGTGTTCGACCTCGCGGGAATTTGCTTCACTCCATTCCACACTGTTGCTTCCGGCGACATAGATGATAACTTCGGGCCGTGCGAGATAAACCACCCGTTTCGCCCAGTCACGGTTGTGGAGCGCCAGCGGGATCAGGGTTACGCCCCTGATCTGGACTCGGTTGTGGTTATAGGTGGCGAAAACCTTGTAGTTATCCCGGAGCCTGAGCGCAAGGTGCGTTCCGACGAATCCGCTTCCACCGATGATCAAAACAGCCTTACTCTTAGCCAACGCTTCTCCCGAGGCTTTCATTGTAACCAGTTGGCTCCACAGGCGACAGCTTTAAGAGCTGCGTACCCGGGTTTGGCAACCGAAAAGGTGCCCTGGCACTAGACCTTGATGTCTGCCGGGTCCGCGGACTATTCCGCGCCCGACGCTTTCACGCTCGACCCGCCGGTCTCGCTGTCAGAAAGTTCTATTTGTTTCTGACAACGCTCGACCCGCCGGTCTCGCTGTCAGAAACTAGCCGAGCAGCTTCAGAGCCGCTTGGCTGGTGTTGTTCGCGTGACTGAGGACGGAGATTCCCGATTGCATCAGGATGTTGTTCTTGGTCATTTCCGAGACTTCCTCGGCCATGTCCGTATCGCGGATACGGCTGTTGGCTGCGGACAGGTTCTCGTCACTGATCGCGAGATTGTTGATCGTCGACTGGAGCCGGTTCTGCATGGCGCCGAGATCCGCGCGGATGCTGTTGACCCGGACCAGAGCGTCGTCGATCACCGAGAGGCTGAGCTGCGCGCCCTGCTTCGTCGCAACCGATTCACCGCCGAGCTTCAAGGCGTCTAGCGAGGCATCGGATCTTTCGCCGTTGTAGACCACGCGGTCAAGGATCGGGTTGTTCTTCGTGCCCACCTGGATCTCGAAGATTCCGGCTTTTCCGTTCAACAGGGGAGTCCCGTTGAATTGCGTGATGTTGGCGATACGATCCATTTCCTGCTTGAGCGACTGGAACTCGCGATCGACGAACTGGCGTTCAGTGTCACCGATCGTGTCAGAAGCGGCCTGGATGCCCAGTTCCCGCAACCGGACGAGCATGTTCGAGATCTCGTTCAGTCCGCCCTCGGACACCTGGATCAGCGAGACCCCGTCCGATGCGTTTCGTTTCGCCTGGCGAATGCCTCGGACCTGCGCCCGGAGATTCTCCGATATCGCGAGTCCCGCGGCGTCGTCGCCGGCGTGGTTGATCCGGCTGCCGCTGGCGAGCCGTTCCAACGATTTGTCCAAGTTACCGCGTGTGATTGCCATCTGTCTCTGCGCGTTGAGCGCAGTGGTATTGGTCGCTATTCGCAAACCCATACTAGCCTCCGTTCATAAGTGCGATCCTCCCTGCAGCTCACCCCTTTCCATAGGGGTGACGAGCATCCATGCTCATTGGTTGACTACGTTTACGACACGACCCTCTTCTTGGAGTGCCGTGTTTCTGGCTGCCGGGGGACCATTCCCCAGGCTTCCATACCTTTCACCCGTCCCGATCGCGCGCGCCCTGAATGCGGGTGCAGCGGACAATCGGAGTATTGACGAGCCCTAAAGCGGCTATTCATGACCGGCTCGGCTTCGCGGTTTCACGGGAGGGCCCATCCGGTCGTGCCGTCATGGCACGCGGGCGGATGGGCCAATGCCCGTTATCCAGGAAACAAGCTCAGGCAACGTGCCTTTGCTTCAGGTCAAACTTTCATCATCCAGTTCCTCCTTGCCCCAGGAGTCCCAGGGCACTTTTGATCGTACTGTTCGCCTGGCCCAAGACAGCCACGCCAGACTGGGTCAAAATCTGATTCTTCGTCAGCTCCGTGGTTTCCTCGGCGATATCCGCGTCGCGGATGCGGCTGTTCGCGGCGGCGAGGTTTTCTTTGCTGATCATGATGTTGTTGATGACGGACTGAAGCCGGTTTTGCATGGCTCCGAATTCGGCGCGGATCGAGGTCACCGATTGAAGTGCTTCGTCGATGCTGGCCAAGCTGTTTTGCGCGCTCGACTTCTCTCCGACATTGGTCAGGTTAAGTCCGAGGGCGACGGAGTTGACGTCGGCGGAATTCGAATCGAAAAGCCGGATTCGATCGACGGCCGGGTTATTGCGTGTTCCGACTTGGATTTCGAAGGTCGAGGAACTTCCGTTCAAGAGCGGAATTCGATTGTATTCGGTGCTGTTCGCGATGCGATCCACTTCGGCGAGGAGCTGTTGAAATTCGACGTCGAGAAATTTTCTTTCCTGAGGTCCGACGGTGTCGGAAGCCGCCTGGACTCCGAGTTCGCGCATTCTGATCAGGATGTTGGAGACCTCACCCATGGCGCTTTCGGCAACCTGAACGAGAGAGACCCCGTCCTGTGCGTTTCTTTCGGCTTGTCCAAGCCCCCTGAGCTGTGATCGAAGGCTTTCCGAAATCGCGAGGCCAGCGGCGTCGTCGCCGGCGTGGTTGATTCGTGATCCCGAGCTTAGCCTTTCGAGTGTGCGATCGAGGGAAGAACGCGTCGAGCGTAGGTTTCGCTGAGCGACAAGGGAAGGAACATTTGTGTTAATTCGCAGTCCCATAACCTTCCTCCATGAAGGTAGTTCGGGCCATCCTCGGCCTTATGGGTTGCAGGTTCTACTTCTTTTTCAACAGACCGTCTTGGCCTGGTGAAATCCTGCTTCCAAGTAACGGATCGGAAGATCTTCGAAGGTCTTTAGGAAAAAATGAAAAAAAACGGAACAGAAGCGGCGCCCCCTCGGGGGCGGCTCCAGTTCCGTCGAAAACTTGCGAAGTTTTGCGGATTTCAGGCAGCTTCGGAAATGTCCTCCGCGTGCCAGAATTCATAAAGCGTCTTTCCGTTATCGGTTCTCAGCCATTTTGAGGCGTGATCCGGAGGGTCCTGACCGAGGCAACCCAGGACGAAAGCATGTATCGTGGTGGTTTCTTTTCCCGTGTTCACTTTGTATTCGCCGTTTGGCTGCTTGACCACCTTGCAGATGCGCGAGGGATCGCTGACATAGTAAAGAGTTTCTCCATCTTTCAGGTGACCGTTGTGCACCAACGAGGTTAGGTCGAATTTATTCTTCTTTTTTGACACGCAGTAAGTCCTCCCATCATTTCGTATCGGAAATATCTGCCGGGTATTTAGTGCCGAGTGCAATCCGCCGGGATAAACGACAAAATGTTCATATGAGTGGTCAGCTTGAACCCGGTCCGCGGGGACCCAGTCCGAAAGCCCTGTCCCGGTTGTGTGTCGACGTCATCGAGGGAGAGCGGGCAAATCGGCAATTTGGGAACCTGCTGGACAAGGCTTTCGGAGCGGTCGAGGGTGCGCATTTTTTTGACGACTTTCCGGTCTGGGATGAACGCTACGGAAATCCCGATCAGGTGCTTCGAGCAGGTGTTTTTGCCGGCAAGAGGCGTGATTTGATCTGTTCTTCCTCCGTTCGGCTCGCGGACCTTCGTATCAGCCCCGCACGTCAGCTTTCCGTCGCGATTATCGGGGCGGTCGCGACAGACCCCAGATACCGGGGCCATGGATTCGCGTCACGGGCGGTATCGCTTTGCGTTGAATGGGCCGCACAGCGGGGGGCAGTCGCCGCTTTCCTTTGGGGTTCGGAGCACGCCCTGTATCGGAGGTTGGGCTTCGAGCTTTGCGGCGAGCAGGTGAGGCTGCCATTGCGCGCTCTAACGCGGCTTGCGTCTGCAAAGCGAACCGCGGTTCATGCCGGGTGGTGTTCAGGGATCTCCGAGTGCCTGAAGACGCGGCCATACGGGCTTGTCGTCCACGATTCTGATCTGGCCTGGTTGAAAGCTCACAAGAATGTTCGTTGGTTCTGGACCGGCGATTCGAGCCGCCCGTCAGCTTATGCGGGCCTCGGCCGCGGCATGGACCTTTGCGGACTCGTGCATGAGTGGGGCGGTGCAACGGAAGACCTCTTCGCCATCCTCGCCCATATCGGCGAGCAATTTCCGGAATCCGCTCTTTTGGGATATCCGCGCCTTCTTTCTGAGACGGGGTTATTGGGGGACTCTTCCGACTGTTTCGGTCTGGAGCCGGAATATCTTTGCATGGCTAGAATTCTGGACCCGGGAAAACTTTATGAAGCTTATCGTCCTGATGACGTGTTTAAGCGCGAACTCGTCTCCGGAATGAATGAGCGCCAGCTCACACGGCTCTTCTTCGGTCCGCTTGATCGAACTCAATCTCAGTACGCGGAGGTCGGGTTGCCCTTCCCGCTTTGGATCTGGGGACTCGACAGCGCCTGAAATTGCTCTTTCGGGGGCTCGAATTTCAGGGCAAAATTGAATTCAGATGAAGCAGTACACCTCGAAATTTCTGAAATCGATCGCCGTAGTGTATCTGGCATTCCCTGTGCTGCACATTCTGCTCGCGGGCGTTCTTTTCGATATTCCTTTCAATCTTTGCATCGGAATCCTGCTCTCGCCTTTTTATTACGTCGTTGCTTCGGCGGCCGTTGCCGTCGGTTACGGGTTATGGGAGATGCGCCGCTGGGCGTGGTATCTGTTCGTGATCACGAACTTTCTGATCGGATATGAGAACGCCGTGATGGCCAACCTCTATGGCGAGAGTCATCACAAAGTGCTCGCATTTTTGGGATCGGTTGTGGTCCTTATTCTCGTCACCTATCGCGTAGGACGGGAGATCCGTGTTCCCTATTTTTTCCCGAAAATCCGCTGGTGGGAGAGCGATCCCCGATATCGGCTCTCCGTTCCCGTCAGTCTCAATCGTCGCATCGGGGAAGTGATCGAAGGCGAGATCATGGACGTCTCGATGAGCGGCTGTTTCGTGAAGCTGAGAGGCGACCTCGATATCGACGAGGATGTTTCGGTGGGGTTCTCGGTTTTCGGATATCTCGTGAATTGTCACGGAACCGTCGTCTGGAGAACACAAAGCACCGTTACCCATCCAAAGGGGATCGGAATCAAATTCCGTAACCTGGGAAGAACTGAAAAACGACATCTCAGGGCCATCAATCGACGATTGAGAAAGATCGCGGCACTGTATCGCCGTTCCCGATATCTCCTGAACCAAGAGGAGTTCCTTAAGAGACTTCAGGAAATCGAATCACCTCGGGGTATGATCAATAAATGACGGATTGGATGAAGGAGGCTTTGCGTCTGGCCGAAAGAGCGGCCGCCGAAGACGAAGTTCCCGTGGGGGCCGTTGTCGTGCAGGGAGATCGGGTCGTCGGACGCGGCTACAATCAGCGCGAAACGAGGCAAAGCCCCATTGCCCACGCGGAAATTCTGGCCATCGACGAAGCCTCACGGAATCTCGGGACCTGGCGACTCGTGGGCGCGACTCTGTTTGTGACACTCGAGCCCTGCCCCATGTGCCTGGCGGCGCTGCAGCAGGCCCGAATCGATGCGGTCATTTACGGAGCGAGCGACCCAAAAGGCGGCGCGATCAGTCTTGGTTATCTGCTTCACGAGGATCTTAGGACCAATCATCGATTTGCGGCGCGCTTTGAACCAAGTCACGACTGTGGGGAGATTCTCACGAAATTTTTTCGCCAGAAGCGGCAAGGTTCGACGCGAACTTGATTTTGGGCTAAGCTCTTAGAAAAGGGGAATTCATGTCTCTCAAATTATCTTTCGCTAGCCTCTCGCTAGGAGCTTCGGTTGACCAACAAACCGGCAGTCTTTCGGTTTTTGATATTCTGGAAGAAATCCGGATCCCGCAGGTTCCAGTTCACCTTCAATCGCTCGTCATCGCCCTGGCGCTGGAGAAACCGGATCCGAACGAATTCTCAGGGAAGATTCTCATTCACATCCTGACCCCGGACGGCAAGCAGCAGACGGTCGGAAACGGTGAAATGCGTATTCCCGCGGAGCAGAAGCGGATGAAAGCGGTATTCCGGTTTGGAGGATTCCCTCTTCTGATGTTCGGTTCGCACCGTTTTGTTCTCTCCTGGATCAATCAGGCTGGGGCGAAGGTCGGAGAGGCGATTTTGGACTTCGACGTTGTTCAGGTAACTCAAGTCGCTCAGGGCGTCGCTCCTTCCGAGAAGCCGCCGTTAGCGCATTGATCGCACTGTGAGGCCTCATGCAAGTTGAAAGTGTGTGGTTTGTCCGGCATCTGACTGAGACTCTCGGACCCATGGGGGAAGAAACCCTGATCGGACTCCTGAAACAAAGGAGAGTCGATTTCGCCGATTTCGGCTGGCATGAGGGGTTACCCGATTGGACGCGCCTGTTCGGCATTCAGGAACTCGCGTCGCACATGCCACCCCATCCGGGTATACCGGTGCCCGGGCAACCCCGCGGGAGTCGCCCGGCTGAATGGATTCCGCGCGAGACGCGTGCACCGCTTCGCGGTTTCATGATCACCCAGGATGGCGCGAAAATGGAAATCGTGAACATCAGCGAAAGCGGTATTCTCATCAAGTCAGATATTCTGATCCCCGTGGGAACGGAACTCTCGTTTATGATCGATTCGGCGGTTCTGCCCAAGGGCTTCGCGATGAAGGGCCGTGTTGCGCGTCACGCGCAAAGCCCGATTTTCCGGGGCTTTGGAATTGAGTTTTTAGCTCTGCAGGACTCGCAGCGTAAGACGATCCAGGAGTATGTTGCACGCCAGGTAAAGACCTGAGCGCTCGTTGGAGCGTGCTTTGCAGCCGTTCAAGCCGGTGGGCAACATTGCGCAGAAAATTGGACTGGTGCTCTCGGGAGGCGGTGCGCGTGCCGCCTATCATGCGGGCGTCCTGAAGGCGATTTCTGAAATCATCAAGCAGGACGATCACCCGTTTCCCGTCATCGCCGGTTTTTCGGCCGGCGCGTTTAACGGAGCGTTTCTTGCGGCCCGCGCAACCAACGGTTTTCGGCAGAACGCGACCGAGCTTTGGAACGTCTGGAAAAACCTGAAACCTGAAGCGGTTTTTCGCACGGATACACTCAAACTTGCCGGAATCGGAGTGCGCTGGCTTTTAAGCCTAACCTTGGGGCGGGGAGGAGGAAGGCGAGGTCCCAATTTTCTCCTTCAAAACGAGCCGCTTCGCAGTCTTCTCGAGGGGCAGATTGACTTTCGCGCGATTCACCGCAATGTGGAAGCCGGCCGTATTCAGGGGATCGCACTTTCGGCCACGAGTTATGATACGGGGGCTACGGTCACGTTCTATGACGGCGGGCCGTTCCGCGAGCCGATCAGTTCGAAGTCGCATTTCCTGGTAAAAACCCCGCTTGAACCGGAACACATCATGGCGTCTTCCGCGATTCCCATTTTTTTTCCGCCCGTGGAAATTGACGGCGAATACTACGGTGATGGGGGGATTCGCTTGCCGACGCCGTTGAGTCCCGCGCTTCATCTTGGCGCGGAGCGGATACTGTCGATCGGCATCAGACATTCTCTCTGGAAAGGGCCTTCGGCCGTGAATCACGGTCGGACGCGGTCTCGTCGTCGAAAACCGCTGCCTCCGACGTTGGCGGAAATCGCCGGGGTGCTTCTGAATGCGATTTTTATGGAGGCCCTCGATGTCGACGTGGAGCGGTTGAAGCGCATCAACCAGGTGCTTCGACTTCTTTACAAGGCGCATCCCGCCGCGCGGATTAACGAGCCGCGAATCGTCCCTAATCTCACCATTCAGCCTTCCATCGATCTCGGAAAGCTTGCATTTCAACTGTATCGAAAATTTTCGATGCCGTTGCAGTACTTCCTCCGGGGAATTGGCGCGTCGAATGAAAAGGGTTGGGATTTCATGAGCTATCTTTCCTTCGACAACGCTTATACCTCCCGTCTTCTGGAGTTGGGCTATAACGACGCAATGAGCCGTCGCTCGGAAATTCGAGAGTTTTTCGCCGAGGGGACTGGGAGTATTCACCGTGCGGCATAGCGTAACCATCTGGAAATTAAAACAAATATTCTGGTTTTAATGTCGCTAGTGAATTCATAGAAATACCTGATAAAATAACTCAGTGACCACACAAATTGTTAACTCCAAGCTGAGGCTTCCAGCCCTCCTGGTTGTCTTTGTTTTCTGCGGGATCGTGTGCAAAGCCGCGCTCGTCGCGGCAGCAAATAAGCAGCCCGGCCGGACGCTCCCGCAGGCGGCTCTAACGGTTCCCCTGGATACTCAGAAATGGAAGGAAATTGACCTCTCGGAAGCGCATCGCCTCCAGGCAATTGAGCTGTTTTTGAATCATAAAGAGATTCCCGATCTGCAGCGGATGGTCATTGGACGCCTCCATTTTGAACAGCCGAAAATCTCCGCCTGCGTTCTTGAAAAGGAAGCCGCTGAAAGAAGCGGTCTCAAAGTGAAAACACTCGAATCCGTCCGGGGATGGGACTGTTTTTACTCGATCTCCAAGGAGGGGAAAAAGGGCTCGTTGATGGCGGTAAGAACGCTCAGGCGCGGGAACGGCAAGATCAAGCCGATCTGGTCGTCCGCGGTGGTGCTCGAAACGGGAGTTCGCGCGAATGATGTCGATGAGACCAGCTCCTTTCGGAGTTGGATTTCGTCAGTTCGGAATACGCGATGATCGCGATAGTAAGGAAGAGTATGAAAAGACGGATCACTATCCTGTTTACTATCCCTCTCCTTCTCGGCGGACTTCTCGCGAGCCAGGGATTCGCCGCTGATCGCGCTTGTCCATACATGGCGAATGACAGCAAGGTTCTCGCGCTTGCTGAATCGACCGAGGGTCTCCTCAAGGGCCTGCAAGACGCGAAAGAAAAATGCGGTCAGGGTTTCGTTGACGCCGTAAAGAGCATCAACTCACTTCCGGAGCTGTTGAAGAAAACCGACGACCCGGCTCTCAAGGAGAAAATTGAACGCGACGTGGTGGTCCGGGAAATCGCGAAGTGTCTGGCTGATCCGGCGTATGGCTCGAGGCCGTATCAGAATCACGGGAGTTATCTCGATTATCTGACGATGAGAAAAATTGACCTCGATCTCTCGATTTCAATCGCCGAAGCGCACGCCAGACCCGACGATCGGGAATCAAGCAAGAAGCAGGCGATCGCTCTTACTTCCAATCTTCTCGGCGCCTTGAGCCAGGCTTCCCAAAACAGCAAGTGCAGGGATCATCTTTCGAATCATTATTTCGGCCAAATGACCGAAGTCGGGCTTGGGGTTCTCGCGACGACCAGCCCGCTCTTGTTTGCCGCGGCGCCGGCCGCGGCAGTCGGAATCGCGGCAGGACTGCTTGCTGATCTCGTGAACCTCATCAATTCGATTCCTCCCAGAGCTTTGAGGGACTTTGAAAAGACGAAGCAGACCCTCGAGATGGCGTGCGTTTACCACGCGATTATGACGACCAGTTGCGAGATGAAAGAGAGTTCCCTGACGCCCGAGTCTTATACGAAGGCGCGACGGAATCTCCGGGATATGGCTTCATGTATCGGAAGTTCAAAACTCTATAACGAATATCTTAATTCCGAAAAACTCAATACCGAATACAATCAGATCCTTTTCGCGATCGGAACCATGGACCCCTCCCTCATGCTGCCAAGCGGAATCGAATCGGGCCCAGGCGGTGACCTTTCAAATCGCGTGGATCGGCTTCGGGGCAACAGCTCAGGCGGCGAAAGAGAAATTCTTCAGCGGCTGTCCGCGTCCTACGCTTTTCTCAAAGAGGTGCTGATTGACAAGCCGGCGACCTATGACAAAGCCGAAAGCAATGTTCAGCAGAAAATCACAGCGCTTGCCCATGAGTATAATTCAGTCGCGAACAACTACCTGAGGGCGATTGGCCAAGCGGTTCCGACCCAGCCTCCCGGGGGTGGGCAGGAGATCCCGCCGCTTCAGCTCTTCAAGGACCATAATGCGAATTTTAAGGTCATTATTGATAAAAAGCTCAACGAAGCGGTGAGCGGAGGAGCGGGCGGTAATCTCCGCGCATTGGAGGGACCCGCGCAAATTCATGGACGCGTCGATCTCGTCAGATTGCTGGACAAGGTCGGCTATACGAAAAAGTTCTTTTCGCGAATCAGAGCGATGAAGCCGGAGCAATTGGGCACCAGCGCCGCGGATTTCAATAATCTCCAGCGTTTGATTGCCAGGTCCGAAGCGGTTCTGGACGAAATGGTCGATTGGGCACGGATCAATCCCAGGGATTTCGCCAACGACGAGGATTACAAGGACAGTATCAAGACGAAAACGAAGCGGATCAGCGATATGATCCGCGCGCAAACGACGACCAATACCGACATCGGCATTCAAACGACGCTGAATGAAATCCTGCGGGAACCGTTCACGAAAATATATTCCATGATGACGGCTCGTACCGCTCATAACGCGGGCGCGGTGGCGCTCTCGGACAAGGCGGGCGATGATTTGTTCGCGGATCCGTTTAAGCCGGCGTACGAGGTGACCCCGTTCGAACGTTTCTCTGTCCTAAAGGATATGGCCAATAAGCTCAGTGATGGCCTTTATGAAACCAAGGACCGCTTCCTGCTGAATAAGACGCGCAAGCTGTTTGAAAATTCGGATCTGAAGAAGAATTTCAAGGATGGGCTTCGCAAGATGATCAAGGATATGGAATCTGATCCTGATCCGGGCGTGACTCGCGATATGGTCATTGAATTATGCGGTCTCGCGATCAGTTTGCCGGATCGCGACGGCGCTTGGCATGCCATCGAAGAATGCGAGAACCTGATGCCCAGACGTATGCTGAAGTACTTCCGAGCGCAAAAAACACCCGGCAACGATTGTTCTTACGTCAGGTATTTCAAGGAGAAGACGCTCGAGGACAGCAACAAATTTGGACGGCCGCTTTCGCTCCCAGTTTCCAGTTCCGCAGGAGAATGGTGATGCTGCCCTTCAACGGAAGTTTCGGCGTGCTCGGGCGCGTGTTCGGGATGGTTGCCATTTTGGCCGGGGTGGCGGGCCTTTTTGTTTCCGAACCCAGACGTGATTCGAATCGGGCAGCTCGTCGTCCCGCCGAGTCGCAGCTCTTTCAGCCCTGTCGTGATTCGGCTGATTGCGCGGGTGATCTGCTTTGCCGCCGGGGTTGGTGTCTCAGTCCCGATATGAAGCTCGGTGAGGCCGGGGATTCCTGCTGGAGCGGGCTGACGGATTGCCGTTCGGGCGAGTGCGAGGCAACGGTATGCCGCCCGACAATGGCAGTTCCGGCAAACAACGGCTATTTTTGCGAGAATGCGTCCCAATGCCGAAGCGGGGTCTGTGGCTCTGAATTTTTCTGCAAGGCTTCGATGTCGTTCAAAGGCTTCGCGGGCGCACCCTGTGGTAACGGTTCAGACTGCTTTTCGGGAACCTGTCGGCCGAGTACGCGCGCTTGTGATTATGGTCCCGGAGCGATGGCGTGCGCCCCGCTCGCGACTCCCTGTGAATCCTGGGAGGCCTTTAAGTGCTGCTCGGGCATTTGCAGTTACGGAGTTTGTGCGCCAAGATCCGATTCCCGATGCTCTTATCAGGGGGCCTGCGCGCAAGCCGTCGGGAAGACCTGCGCCGGTCCCGGGCAGTCCTGCCAATTCGACCCGCAGTGCTGTTCCCTTCGATGCGTGAGGGGGCAGTGTCTGCAGAACCCGAACGCCGTCGTGCAGCCTTGTCTCCAGGATAATGACTGCTTTTCTGGGCGCTGTTCTCCCAAACAGCGCGTTTGCGCGCCGGGGTATTAAGCTGCTTCAGAGCGGCTTCTCGAATTCCTGTTCAAGAGCCTTCATAAGTCTACGGTTGAGTTCAGCGAGCGAGAGAGCCGGTGGGGCGATATCGCGCGCTTTGAGTTCGCTCACGATCGCATCGAAAACGTGGCTGAGAAGCTCCGGTTTATCCGCGAGCTTCGGATGCGAAAGATATCGATTCCAGACCTCATGCCGCGTCGGTCCCAGCAGGACGTGAGGTTCTTCGTAATCCCAGCCGTCCAAAACGTGGCGAACCGAGAAGTCTCGAGATCTGAGAGCGATTTTGCTTGGGTCATTCTTTGTGCCCGGGAAGTCGAGAACCCGCCCCCCTCTTTGAGAATGGTGATCGGGATCCCGTCGATACGCTGATCCTGTAAATTCTTGATTGCCGCGGCGAGCCACCGCCGTAGGCTCGGGCACTTGGGTTCGGCAGAGCCACTGGTCGTCGCCAGGGCACTGAAAACAATGGCAAAAACGAGGGTGCTCAACGGCCTGTGGTGATCATCGTTTTTGCACCGCTTACATCAGCTTACTCCTTGCATGTCGTCTTTGTGGAGCGCTGAGCGTCCATGAACGAAGTTGATCGAAAATCGCTGAATCGGTACCTGGTCGCTGTCGCGCTGATTGGCGTTGCCATCATCGCTCAGCTATTTACGAGGATCTTCATTGAGCACGCAATATTCGTGCTGCTCTATCCTGCGGTGTTCCTTGTGGCTTGGCTCGCTGGGTTCGGTCCAGCGCTTTTGGCGATCAGTATTGCCGCTACGTTTGTCGGATTCGAATTCTTGAAACCCACTGCTATTTCGGATTTCGTTCGCATCCTGATCTTCATTGGCGCTAGCGTCTTCGTTTCGTGGGTTGTCGCGCGTGGAAAACGGGTCGAGATTGCGACGAGATCCGCGATTCGTGAAGGCGAGGAGCGCTTGAAGCGAGCGCAGGAAATCGCTCATCTTGGCAGTTGGGAACTCGATCTAAAGACAAATCACCTGACGTGGTCTGACGAGGTCTATCGGATCTTCGGCCTGAAACCGCAAGAATTCGCCGCGACCTACGAAGCATTTTTGGAAGCCGTCCATCCAGAGGATCGCGCGTCAGTGGACGGGGTATATTCGGGATCTCTCCGCGAGGGCAGGGACAGTTACGAAATTGAACATCGGGTAGTTCGGAAATCCACCGGAGAGGTTAGATTCGTTCACGAAAAATGTTATCACATTCGGGATGCGGCGGGTCGCGTCGGTAGATCTCAAGGCATGGTGCATGACATTACGGAGCGAAAGCAGGCAGAGGAGCGTTTTCATACTCTTGCCGACAACATCTCGCAGCTCGCTTGGATGGCGAGACCTGATGGTTGGATCTTTTGGTACAACAAGCGTTGGTTCGAATACACGGGCACGACTCTCGAAGAAATGCAGGGTTGGGGCTGGCAAAAAGTCCATCATCCTCAACACGTCAAGAGAGTAGTCGAGAAGATCTCCCATTCTTTCAAAACCGGTGAGCCCTGGGAGGATACTTTTCCCATACGCCGAAGAGACGGAACTTATAGCTGGTTTTTGTCCAGCGCAATCCCGATTCGCGATGATGCCGGAAACGTGACAAGGTGGTTTGGGACGAATACGGATATCGAGAAGCAGAAAGAGGCGGAAGAAAACCTCGCAAAAGCCATTCAAGCTCGAGATGAAATGATTTCGGTGCTCAGTCACGACCTCAAAACACCTTTGGCTGCGATCGATCTAAACGCGGATTTGCTCTTGCGAAAATTGCCGTCCAGCGTGCAAAACGACAGTGTCGTTAAAAAGACCGTGGCGGCGATCAAACAATCAACTCACCGTACTCGCGCTCTGATTTCCGACCTTCTGGACATCAGTAGAATTGAATCGGGACGCCTTGCCCTCCAGCCGCGCGAATGTGACGTGAAAAGCGTCGTCAGAGAAGCCTTAGGAGATCTGCGCCTGATTTCCGAGGCAAGAGGGATCCGGCTACACGAGAGGCTGTCGTGTCCGAATGAAAGTATTGTTTGTGATATTAATCGGATCTCACAGGTGTTTTCGAATCTGGTCGGCAACGCGATCAAGTTCGTGCCCGAAAAAAATGGCGTAATTGAAGTCGGATGCAGCAGCTTGGGTGACGAGGTCACGTTCTATGTGAAAGACAACGGTCCCGGTGTTGATCAAAATGCGCTTCCACATATTTTTGACCGGTTCTGGCAGGCACGGCAGGCACACAGGGCCGGTGCCGGACTCGGCCTCGCCATCGCGCATGGGATTGTTTCCGCGCATTATGGCAGGACATGGGTCGAAAGCAATCCCGGGAAAGGCGCCACTTTCTATTTTGTGCTCCCTACGGCCTCCAGTGCTGCCGCCAGGCGGCTTCTCGAAAGCGCGAAAATAGTGGCATAATGTTCATGGCCCTTGTCGGTAATTGAGGTATTGTTAATCGAAACGGCAAGAATAGGAGATAGGCCGGATGGCACGCATTCTTTTGGTCGAGGATGAGGAATTCTTTCGGCTGGTACTCAGTCAGGTTCTTGAAAACCTGGGCCATAGTGTTGACTGCGCGACAAATGGAAGGGAAGCCGAGTATATTTTCGGCTTACGTGAATTTGACCTGGTCATTTCGGACGTCCGGATGCCGACGATGGACGGAGTAGCACTGCTCCGGTCGATCAAGGCAAAAAAAAGTACCCCGTTTATCCTGATGACCGGGTTTGCGGAAATCCTAGAAACACATACGGCCGCAGAACTCGGCGCTGATGGATTCCTGGCAAAGCCCTTCAGTCAGGACGCGATCAAAGAAACCATAGACGCTTGCTTGGCACCACCCCCCATCGAGCTTCTTGAGGCTGATCTCGATGATCGGTTTCATAAGATATCGATGTCCGATTTCGTTTCCGGAAAGCTGATTCCTTTCGGAATTTACATCCGCTTGTCGTCCCGTCGTTATGTGAAAATAGCGACGCAAGGTGAAGACATTGCCCTGGACCGGATCAGAGCATACCAAGAAAAGGGAGTCAGATATCTCTACCTCGAAAAGGGTGATTTTCTGAAGTATATCGGGCTCAATCTCCGGATCGTGAAGGCCCTCCCCAAATTCGATGGAATCTCGAAGGAGAAGAAACTCAGCTTCATCCGGCATACCGGTGAGGTATTGCTGGAACAGGTATTTAAAGATGGCATAAACCGAGAGGCGTTTGAAAACGCGCAAGAGTACGTCGAGGGCGCTGTTTCCCTGTCCTTGGAATATGCTGGCGCGCAGGACTTAATTACCGTTCTCAATTCACGTGCTGATCAATTGTACGCTCACAGTTTGGGAGTGGCGCTCTACGGAGTCATGATCGCGCGTCACCTGGACTGGAACTCATCCCAGACATTGTATAAAGTTTCATTGGGCGGGCTGTTCCACGATATCGGCATGAAAGAAATCGATCCCAGCATCTTTCAAAAACCGCGGATATCCCTGACCCAAGAAGAGGTATCTTTGTTCGAGAGCCATCCCCGACGAGGGTACGAGCTGCTCAGTCAGCTCGCATTCATACCTGAAGAAGTACAGCTGATCGCTTATCAGCATCATGAAGACATGATTGGACAGGGATATCCGCTCCGCCTGCAGAAAACGAAAATCTTTCCTCTCGCGCGGGTGATTGCCGTTGCGGATCGTTATTGCTTGCTGGCTCTGAAGAATCCGCAATCCCCCGCCGGAATGGATTCCAAAGAGGCGATTTTGGAACTCGAGAGGCATTACAAAGATACGCTGGACTCTGAATGCTTGGCTGCCCTGAAACGAGCTCTTCAATGATTCCGCTTAAAATCAATGCGGCCAAAGCACTCCATTGGATCTACGGAAGTCCTTGGAGAATATTTCTGACGTTGTGGTGGTTGATCTTTCTCACTGAGTTTCTCATCATGTTGGCTCTTTCGAGCGCCCATTTTGAAGGAACTCCGATTATCCTCGCCCTGCTCGATTCAGCTCTTCTCGGCCTTGTGGTGTCCATTTTTCTCTGGATCCTGATCGTTAAGCCCTTAAGCGGGGAGACGGCCAAATTTCGTGAGCTTGCCGTCAATATCATCAACGAGACCCGCGATGGGGTCATCGTAGTCGGAGAGGATCAGACCGTTCTTATGGCGAATACCGCCGCGTCTCGGATTTTCGGCGTTAAGGAAGACCAGCTCCGAAACCTCGCGATTGCGGAGATCTTGCCACTGTTCCCGGTCTGTACGGAGAGTGGATCGCTGGCGTGGTCGCAGAAATTGCCGGCTGATGTGTTCGTTGATATCGAATGCCACAAAGTCTCTTTCGGCACCAAATGGTTTTGGGCAGTCTTCATCAGGGATGTGACTGAAGCCAAGCGGGAGCAGCTTACGAAGGAGACGGAAAAGGAGAAGCATGCCGCGGCGCAGAGGTTGATGATTCTCGGAGAGATGGCCGGAGCCATTGCGCACGAGCTTTCCACCCCGCTGGCAGCGATGCAGCTTCAACTCGAACTGCTCAAAAGGGAGATAGAAGGGAAAAGCCCAAATAATGGAACCATGAGTGGCATGATCAACGCTGTATTCGCGACTTATAAAAGACTGGTACGGATCATCCAGGGTGTGAAGACCGTAATTCGCGGCGGTCACGCACACGCGGTGAGCTTTGTGGATATGCAGAAGGTGTTGGATGGGGCGCTCGCAGTTTACAAGGATTTGAGCGGCAGGCGTGCAGGCTTCTTGAATTGCGAACTCCTGGTTGAACGTACGGATGAAAAGCTCATGATTTTTTGCGACGAAGTTCAGATCAACCAGGTAATTCTCAACTTGTTCAATAATGCGCTCGATGCCTTAGAGAACCTTGAAAGGCGCTGGATCAAAGTCGAACTTAAGGGAATGGATGAGTGGGTGGAACTAGCAGTGTCGGATAGCGGACGCATTTCTGAGGATGTAAGGTCGAAGCTTTTTGAAATGCTGTTTACGACGAAGCCACCCGAAAAAGGAACGGGGCTGGGATTGAATCTCTCTCGAAAAATCATCACAGCTCACGGCGGAACCATCAATCTTGACGAACGGTCCGAGAATACGCGCTTTGTGGTGCGTTTACCGCGGCGAGTACCCGCTTCTTCATCATTGCCACCGGAGCACGCCGAAGGCAGGGGGGGGGATCAGGCGCGAATCGAGGAGTGGCTTGCGGGGCACCGGCGGTGGCGCACGGAATTCGTCGATTCGATCGAGCGCGGAGGCGAAATTTCTGACGAAAAAATTCGAAAGATCGGACTCCCTGAACAGTGTGAGCTCGGTCAATGGATCAAAGAAGCGCGTCCCAGGATGGCTGGCGACGAGGTTTTTACGGAGCTGGATGGACTTCACAGGAAGCTTCACGTTTTGGCTGTTGAAATCGCGCAGGCGATCAAGAAGGGTAATCGAAGCGAGGCCATCCGGATGATTTCCGGAACAGCCGAATTCACGGTTCTCACTCTTTCCATTACGCAGCTGATCGAGCGGTTGAGAAAGCGGATATGAAAAGAAACGTCCGCGGCAGCGTCGCTACTATTTGCATTCTCTCGGGGGGTTCTCGTTGAGGACGTCTTGTGCGTAATCCAGTTTTTCAAGAATCATCCCTGTTTTGAGATCAGCATCAGAAATAGAGTTCAGTTTTTTCAACAGGTCAGAGACGAGTCGTTTTCGCAGTGGGACTTCGCCGTCGGAGTTGTGCTGGATTTTGTTCAATACCTGAATGGTGCCCGAAGGGCACGTGATATTCTTCGAGTGGTTTGGTATTGGGATCTCTCTTTTTTCCAGCATGGGAGGGGTCAGTTCTGCGTGAGTGAACATCGTAAACGTTTCGCCAGGAATGATGTCACCGCCTGATGCGGAATGACTGGGCTTGTTTCTAAATGTCAATTTGTAGCAGCTGTATGTCAGTAGGGGGGAGTTGGGTTCTTTGGCGACAAAGACTGCCAGAGGATCAGCGAGTGAGACGCCGGTCATCGTTTTTCCAGTTTCATAGATCCTTCTCCAATTTCGCATGTCCTTGACCAGAGCCGATCCGAACTTGGACCTATGGGCTGCCAATACGAGCGATTCAATTTCTTGTGCGTCTAAATCGAGTTGTTTTTCGGCCAACGATTCTGAATTAGCAAGGACTATGGGGGACAACTTTTGATCGGAGGCCAACGTGAAAACCGCCTTGGACGCGGCATAGTCAATGATGGAATTATAACCAAGGCGGTTGGCTTTCCATCCTCCCATGATCACGATGCGTTTGAATAATTTCGCGATATCGGGTGCTTTCTTCAACGCTTCGGCAAGATTAGTGAGAGGTCCCTGAGCAATATAGACCAAATTGCCCGGGTTTGCTTTCGCCGCGTCGACCCTGGTTGATAGTTTGTGGGTCTTTGAACTGCTTCACGGGCCATTCGGGATAGCGCTTCAGAGAATCAGAAAGCTGATTCTTAGGAAGGTTTGGGGCGTAACCTTCGCCGGGATAGATGGGTACATCAAGCCCCAACTCGCTGAACGTCAGACGATTGATTCGCGCTTTTGTTTCTGGATCGTAAAGGGTAGTGCTGACACCTGCAATGTCATTGTTGAAATAGTACCTGGACAAAACATTAGCGAGCTGGTCGTCGGTATCAAAACCGGCGTCGTTATCAATCCAGTACTTTTCGGCCGCGTGAGCGGAAAGCGAGGATAATAAAAGGACGAGAAAAAGATGTTTGGAATATCGCATAAAATCCCTCACATATTCTAGATCGTATGTTAAGAAAATAGAAAATTCCAGCTACGCATGCGGGATCAGGGGGGCAAGGTGAATCCAGAAAAAGATGAAATGGAGCGAAAGCCGGTTCTAGCAGTTGTCGCCTCAGTAGTGATGCCGGGTTTGGGGCAGCTCTATAATGGTCAACCAAGAAAAGGATTGGCCCTATTTGCGACCTATGTTTCTTTGATTCCGATACTCTGTTGGATTGTGCTCCAGTTGCCGGAACAATTCCTGGCCTGGGGAATTATTTCGGCCGGGCTCGTCGGTCTCAGCCTTTGGGTGATTGCAATCGTGGACGCCTACCGGTCGGCAAAGCGGATTGGGCAACGCTACACGCTCGCTCGATTCAATCGAGCTTATGTCTACATTTCTATTTTTCTATGCGGAAAGCTGCTGATTCAGGATCCAGTCACCGATTTTACGAAAGCATATTTATTAGAAATTTTTCGTGTTCCTGAGTCTTCGGGAATGCTTCCAAGTATTCTACCGGGAGATCAGATTATTGCTGATAAGCGATTCCGCTGGTCGAGGACGAACTCAATCCTTCACCGAGGGGACACTGTCGTGTTTCGGTACCCAAAAGATCCAGAGTTCATTTATATCAAACGGGTGATTGGTTTACCTGGAGATCAGATCGAGCTCCGTGAAACCGAACTGATCGTGAATGGAGCCTCGACCCGAGGCGAGGAAGTCCAGAGCTTTAAGAATCCGGAACTCGATCGGCTCTTGTCAAACAACAGCGCTTTTCGCGAGCAGGTAGATGGGCGCAAGTATTTTTCGCTTTGGAAGAAAGGTGAAAAACGCGATTCATCGCGATTTACCGTTCCGAGCGGCACTGTCTTTGTCATGGGGGACAATCGAGATTCCTCAAACGATTCGAGATTTTTTGGGCCTGTTCCGATAGGCGATGTTGTGGGCAAGCTGAAGCAGGTTTGGCTTTCGATGAGTCCCGAATTTGGAATTCGATGGAGTCGGTTCGGAGTTTTGATAGATGATGTTCAATCCCTCTGAACGGCGCTTCCACAAGGCTGTTGTCATTTCTAGACGCGATAATTCTCTTGGGATTCAAGCACTTGTTTCGGTTTTTATATTGATGTTCGTTAACAGTTTCAGCAATTAACTTGGCTTTTAGCCGCTTGATAATCTGATATTATTTAAGCATGGGTTCTCGGGGGAAATTCTTCGTTCGTTTTCTTCTGCTGGCCGTTCTCGTGCCCTCGATATTTGCCGAACTGAGCCATGCCGCGTGCCCTGAAAAGATTTTCTGGTCCAAAGACAGTCCCGACAAATCCCTAGTTTTTCAAAGTTCCGGCAATGAAGCGAGAATTTTGATCTGCTCGTTGAAGATGGTGAGAGCCAAGGACAATAGAGGCCGTAGCATCATACACCGCGAGTTTAGTGGCTGCGTACCGGTCGATCCGGCTCACAAGACTTATTCGCTTCAGGAGCTCGATTCTCAGTACAAGAATCTCGTTAAAATGCAGCGTATGAGTCGCGTAAAGAAAACCGCAAAGGATACGGTGTTCGGATTTTTTGTAGCTGTCGGTGGAACCCGGCTTGGCCAGGGAATTGCCCGGTTGACCGCAGCTGCGGGAGGCAGTGCTCTCAAGGCGGCCAGTAATGCCGGCCCGAGGCCGGGCAAGTACGGAAGTTGCGTCTTCCGAGCGCTGGGCTTCGGAACAAATATTGTTGAAGGAAGCCGTGTGGTCGCGAATGACCCATTCCTCAGGTTTTTTCCAGCCTATATTGGTAGCGGTGTCGGATTGGTCTTGAGCGGAGTCGATGAACACAAGGATAGAAAAGTCCGCAGGACAATCGACCCGAAGGTTCTTGGAAGCAGTTCGAAACTCGACGCTGAGTCCTCGGCTTGTCTCCCGAAAGAATTAGATATGAGGGTCGAGGATTACGCTGATGATGTAAAAAAAGCATTGAGGCTTGCGGCAAAAGCGCCATCGAAGCCCAAGTCGAGGCCGCTTAACCGCGCGGAGCAGGAAAGCGAGCTCATCAAAGATGCTCTTGAGACCGCGCCTGTGGGATCGGTCAGATAGCGGATATTGACGGTTCGGGTGCCTCGCTGGATCTACGGACGAATCAATCAGGTGCGCGAACGCGATTTCAGCTTTCGAATTCGGCTCCACAAAAGGGCCTTCGGAACACCGTCCATCTTCAGGGCCGACATGCATTCATCCAGCCGTCCTGTTCTCTCGGCGAGTCTTGTAATGGCTCGGTTCAGATCTCGCTCCACACTATCGCCGTACGCCATGGTCGCCTTCTTTTTCGCCTGGGCAACAATGGGTTTGGGCAGCTCCAGCATTGCGAGATCAATCAGGTCGCGGCTGAAGACGCCATCATCGGACCAGCGGTCGGAATTTGCCAGGAGTTTGCTCGCAGCCATGTCAAGCGGTTTCAGCGTCGCGATGTTGCAAATCCGATCGTCTGGGCTCGGTTCGTCCAAAGGAATCCGGCCCTCAAAAACAACCTCGAACTTGATTTCGGCGCCACCGACGGCGATCAGGGTTCGAATCCCATACTGATCGGCGCGGACTTCACCTTTCGCGTCGAGTTCGTAACCGGAACGCACGACCGAGCGCATACCACGTGACCCGGTCATCCGCTGGCGCAAGGTACGGTAGCCGACCGGATCCGATGTCAAAAAATCGAGATCCAGCGACTCGCGATACTCACGATGCGAAAGCACGATCGCGGTTCCACCTCCGAAATAGCAGCGATTGGAAACCAGACACTCAGAATCAAGTGCCTGGAGAATGGACATGATCTTGATGTGGTGCTCCCTCTTAAACAAGCAGTCGCTCCTTACCGAAGGCCGCTAGCAGCATTTCGATGAGTTCCTGCTCGCCTTGCGTGAGGGCTTTCAAATCGATGTGACGCCAGTTGCGCTCATAAATATCGAGCGCTTCTTCGGGGCTCAATTCCGCGGTTTTTTTGAGCTGCCAAGCCAGGCGTTTGAGTTGGGGGTAGTCGGCCAGGCGGATCTTAGGGGGAAGTTTTATGGGAGCGATCCTGGTATGCTGCCGGGCTGGATCAAAAAGAGACAGTTCGAGTCCGAGAGCTGAAATTGCCGCCAGGTAGGCTCCCATGGTTACGGACGGGTCGCCTCTCTCGATCCGGTGGAGCGTCGTCCGTGAGATCGAGGCGGATTCCGCCGTAGCGGTTGCGCTTATTTTTAGGCGTTTGCGTCGGTTCCGGAGCTGTTCGCCTAGGGCACGGAGTGCCTTTCTTCCACTTGGGCTGATCGAAGGAGAGTGGGCTGGCATGTTTCTTATTATATACGAAACATAGACATTGTCTATAATGAGATACACGAGTGGCGAGACTCAGAGTTGATTGCGGTTCACCTTCGGTACTCGCGTCCAGCTGCTAATGAATATCCGGAATATCTGCCGACCTCGCATCAGATGTCTGTTTAAGCAGCGCCCGATTCTTTGAGTCGCGGACGACACTCTTTATCCAACCGATCGTTTTAACCAAGGTCTCTCTTTCTTTGGCAGCATCGGCAATGGAGAGCGAGACGGTAGAGGAATAGTGGAGTGCGTCTGTTTTGGGCGACCCAAAGATTCAGGTGTTGGTGCATTTAGGTTGAATGGGGTGAGCGGGCGCAAGCCCGATCATTAGCGGCAAGGCTCCGGATACGGCATGACGTCCTGTCCAAATCTTTTGAAAACGTTGATTGAATACCAGCCATAGCAGTCTCCCGTTGCGGGATTACGCCACTGCCCCGTTCTCGAAGAGTAATTTGTCTCGTCATCGAGCCAGTTCGACTGAATCCGAGAGGAAGATTGGAGAGGCTTTGCCGAATACCGATCAGCGACCATGGGATTTTGACTCGCGTGAATATTAGTCGATCCCAAGCCATCGATGGAAAGCACGTTTTCTAAAACGACGCGCCTCCCATAGCGGTCAAGTTCGAGAGTGTTCGTAAAGTCGAGTGGGTGAACGGTCGAGCGGTATGGGAGCTCCTGAAGAACGAAAGGATAGCCGGGATCGATGATCGTGATAGTCTTCTTAATTTGATCGATATCCGCCACAAGAACATAGTGAGAAGAGAGCAGTTCCAACGAGGGGCCATATTCAGCCCAGCTGATAATGGAAGCTCGCTCCGTTTGATCTAGATCATTGATCGATAGTCCTTGAAGATGATGGCGTCGCCCGACACGAACGCTGATTCCAGAGTCCAAGAATCTCTGTTTAATGTAGCGCTCCATTAGTTCAGGAGGCATTCCGAATCGGATGTCCAGTTCACGATCAAACATGTAGAAGACGGAGCTCATCTCGGACACGGGATCGGTGCTGTGCCTCATGCGCAGCCCCATTTTCTTTCCTAGAGCTTCAAAAAGGTTAAACGCACAGGTTGGGCCACAAAGACCCGCGCCGGGCCTGTCCAAGGCCAGGTTTGCTCGCACTAAGCTGGGATCTATTTGGCTCAGGACCTCCTGATCCGAAACCAGGCGCTTAAGTGCATTTGAAACGCACTTGTCTACCGCTGAAGCGGGTGGCGATGGTAAAACGATGCTGACGACGCTCATCAGCAATACGGCGTCCCATTTCCGAATGGATCGAAAGATTCTTTTGCTGCTTATTCGCTTAGCCACCTATCCCCTTATCGGCAAAAGGCCATAATTTAATAATCGCGTGATAATAATCTGTCGCGAGGTTGGGATTGGTTTACTCGGCAGAGGGAAACGTTAGAGCCCTGAGCGCCGGTTGAACAGATTTACCTTGTAGTTTGATTCCTTTTGAGCAAATTCCGCTACTTACAGCCGAACGCTTCCTAGAGCCTGGATCGGGCCTTGTTCAAGCGATTCTTCGTGCCCGCGCGAGGGTTCCGGGAGACATAGGAAAAATCGGGAAATGTCGGGAAATGAAAACTGCATTTCAGAATCGATACAGACTTTCGCGAATCGGTCAGGTCCGAGAAAATCGGTTCGGTTTACTAGCGGAGGTGGTCTCGTTGTCGATTTTGGCTTCTTGCGATCACGTTGATCAGTAAATCTGATCAGTTGCGCGGTTAAGATAGCTATCGATTGGTTCCGATATGATTGAGAAGGGAGGATCGTCTGAACCTATTCAAATGCCGACTTATAATGTCGATCATAGGCTGCGCCACCTTTGTATGCCCGGTCCTTTCCGCTCAATCGGCTGATGACGGTGTGCAAAGAGGTCATCTCCAGGGCATCGAGGATGCTCTTCGAGATGTTGCAGGGTTTCAGAATCGCCAGAACTGCCTGACAGCACCCGTTCTACCTTCTTGCTCCAAAATCAGTGACCAATTTTGCAATCAGCTTTGGGACTCTGAGCATCGCGGCAATATAGAATTGCAGGATTCGAAGATATTTTTTGGTACTTCAAAAAAAAGCAAACTCTCAATGGCAAAGAGGATGGATCTCGAAGCACTTCTTGATAGCGAGAATCGCCTTCCTGCTGATTTACGCAATCGAGCAAAACCGATCTTAAAAATTATCCGTGAGCACCTCAAACATGAACAGGATGATGAATCCTGGTATACGCAACTCGGGCGATTCGAAGAAGAATTGCATGGGGTGATCCTAACGACGGCGTCTAGCAGAATGGGAGATCTAAGCGGCATTAGCGATATAAAGCGCGCCATGTATTTTTTGGAATGGGATCTGAAGTCTGAAATTGCGAAAGCAAAGTACGAAGAGAATCCGAATTGGAAACGCGTCGTTCGTATTTTCGGTGAAGTAAAAAGGGACCTTCTCGATGAGATCTTGAGTTTTCCGATTCCAGAGGACAGGAGGAAAGAGATCTATAATGTTCTTCAATCAGTTGAACTGCGGCTTCCTGCTGATGATCCACGTCGATTTTCAGCTTACAATGGCTGCCATTCAACTCTTCGAGATGCAATGTACGATTACCGGCGGAATGCAGTCACTATTTGTGCTGGGTACTTTAATTCGATTCAAGATGATGCAGGATTGCGTGAAATGATTGCTCATGAATTGGCACACTCGTTTGATCCCAAAACGATGACGTTGAATTCAGTGATGAAAAGCGAGTTTGGCCAGGTAGTGTCAAAATTTTGTGGAGCAAGCGGACCCGTTTATTCCTGTGCCGAGTGGCAACAGGTTCGCAAGAAGTTCGTCGAATTGGAACGAGTGAGTGAGTCCGAGTTGCCATTTCGACGCCTGACAAAGTGCCTGAATCCGGCGTCGGATGTCGAGCCGTTTGAGAGTTCCAAAATAAAGCAGAAGATTCGCCGTCAATCCAGTACCGATATTGAGAGTAAGAAAAAGAACGAACTGTTGCCGTTGATAGATCAACTCGGTCCATATCTTCGTCCGGACCTCCTTTGGGCTCGGTTGGAAAGGGGCAATAGCGGCGGAAAGTGCGGACTCGATGTAGCTCCGGAAATTTTGGTTCAGATTCTCAGGTGCAACGGCTTTGAGCAGGTTTCTTCGGTTAATGTCCAGGAACATCTGTTTCGAGGAGCATTGCAAGAATTGGAGCAGATTCAAAACTCGTTCCATGAGCATTATACGAGCGCTTGTGGACGGGATTGTTTAGCCAAGGAATCTGAATCCATCATGCTCATCAACGAGAAGTTTGCGGATTGGATCGCGAGACGCATTTTGGAGCGAACCATGGCTCGAGAGCAATCAGTCCCGAAGCGGAAACAGCTTGCATTATCGGCAGTGGCCTGGGGCTGTGAGAACAAGTCTGCTAATCGCATACACCCCGATTTTAAGTCGCGCCGACTCTCGTTATTCTCACCGAAAATCGCTGAGATGGTTCATTGCTCGATGGACAATACGCTGCCGGAGCGTGCCAAATGCGACTTCTGATTGGATTGCTTTGTGCTGAATTGTTTTCCCTGGTAGTGCTTTCGAAGTACCGGCCGCCCGCCTGAGGGTACAAGCTGGCCGTACCCCGACTGCAGTTTTGAAGTAATTACGCCGTTGCTCTATTTGGGGTACGACAGACCGGGCGAAAAATTGGTCGCTGATTTGAACAGAATCGTCGACGGAACCACGGTTGGCATTGACCCGATTTGGTGGACACATTGAAATGGGGTTCGGCGGCGTTGGATGGAATCACGGGCTATCACCCCGCCCTTACTCGATTTCCCAGGAAGGTGTGATCAGAAAAAGGGCACACGAGTGTCCTCTTCCCGGTCCGAGGAGGACCGAGGACAATTTGAAACTTCTATTTTATTTTTGCAGGCCGCTAACGCGGCGATTCCGTGGATTTGGGTGCTACGCACTCTTGCTCAGTACAGATCCGCTTTCGATCAGATAATAAGGGTCGACATCAAAACCGGTCGGCCAGGTTACGATTCCGTTTCGAACAAATACTTTCCTGAATTCCGCAAGCTGATGAAGTGGTTCGACGACGGGACCTCGCTGGCTCTTAATGAAAACCATATCGAGCTTGATTGCGCGGCCATCTTCGAGAGTCACTTCGATCGTGAAGTCATCATGAGCGATGACGCTGATGGCTTTAATCATTATCGGCTCCTTGAATGAATTTTGGCAGCTCGTTCCGCATCACTCGCTGCCAATTCTCGAGCAATTCGTCGCGATGGCGGAGGGCCCATTCTTGGATGAGCTTCGTTACTTTGGGAGGCAATCTCCCTGCCAGAATTGAGGTGGTCGCGATATCGAAAGATGCATCACTGCCTTGATATCGCGCGTGGAAGTAAGGTGCCTTGTGCTGGCCATGCGCGTAGTACATGTAAATCGTGATACCAAAAAATTCTGAAATACTAGGCATTCGCACCTCTCTTATTAGCCTATCACGCTGAATGTAACAGGGCCAGATTCGGCGGCCGCCTGGATGACCTCCGCGCCCTCCCGGCGCTCCGGTATTCGAGAGGTACGCGCGCATCCCGCGCGCGCCCGAGGGTTCAGCGAGAAATAGGAAAACTCGGGAAATGCTGTATTTCCTGTTTGGGATGCGGTTCTGAAGCAGGCATTGAGAGACGGCGACCCGCGGCCGATAGTCCTAGTAACGCACAATCACGCCACTGAGATTTTTACCTCGATGTTGGGTAGAGCATATTCAAGTATTTAAGTTTGCTGGGGCGAGAATAATCTGGGCCAGCTTTTGGCCAATGTGGCGATAATTCGATAATAAATACAAGATCTTGTAAATTTCGGCAAGATGTTGCGGAAATCAATTGAATAACGGCAACACATTGCCGAATATGCTAGCATGTATGATCGCATACTGGACCTCAATGCCGCATTGAAGCGAAAGAGCGCATTTCTTTTGGGACCACGAGCGACCGGCAAGAGCTGGCTGATCCATCGTCAGCTCAAGGCGGCGCAGGTCTTCGATCTGCTCAACATCGAGATCTTCGACCGTTTGCTAAAACGCCCTCATTCTTTGGCCGAGGAAATCCAATCAGATACTGTCGTAATCGACGAGGTTCAAAAGCTTCCCCGACTTTTGGATGAGGTGCACCGTTTGATCGAGGAAAGAAGTGGGATTCGCTTCCTGCTCACCGGGAGCAGCGCGAGAAAGCTCAAACATGGCGGCGCAAATCTCCTCGCCGGGAGAGCGAGTCAATTGCCGATGTTTCCTCTTACGCGAGCGGAAATTCCGGATTTTGACCTGATCCGATATTGCAACACGGGGGGGCTGCCGCGGGTATGGCAGTCGGAAGAAAGCTGGGCCGAGTTGCGTGACTACGTTCAGCTCTACCTGAAAGAGGAGATCATCGCGGAAGCGGTGGTGCGCAGGATTGATCACTACGCGAGATTTTTGGACGTAATCGGTCGTTGCTCAGGTGAGGAGCTTAATTATCAAAAAGTCTCGAACGACGCAGGCGTGCCGCCACGGACAGTGGCTAACTTCGTTGAGGTCCTCAAGGACACGCTGGTGGCCTTTGAGCTTGAGCCGTACGCGCAAGTACGGAAGCGGAAGATTGTTTCGAAGAGCAAGATCTACATGTTTGATGTAGGGGTCGCAAATTACCTGGCCGGCAGAAAGGAGCTGCTGGCGCGATCAGATTCTTTTGGCAAAGCCTTCGAACATTTTGTCATTCAGGAAATCAGGGCTTATCTCGGATATAACGGCATTGACTTTCCGTTGACCTATTGGCGTCCTCGAGTCGGAAAATACGAGGTTGACTGTATTATCGGCGATGAGGTCGCCGTCGAAATCAAATCGTTCGAAAATTTTTCTGAGCAGGCTCTAGCCTCGCTTAGAGCCCTCAAGGCAGAAGCAAAACTCCGGAGTTACTATCTCGTTTCGCGCGATCCAATTCGAAGAAAGGTGAATGGGGTCGAGGTTGTTCCCGTCTCCGAGTTCCTGAATTTGCTCTGGCGGGGGCAAATTGTGTGATTTTCGATTTTACAGGTCCTGTAAATGCAAAAGCCGTCGAGCTTGCACAGGGTACAAGCTATCCGTACCCCGATTGCAGTTTTGAAATGGGGTTCGGCGGCGTTGGATGGAATGATTACGGATCGACGGAGCTTTCGAATACCAGAAAATAACTGGGTAAATGAGTTTCAAGCCGGACCGTGAAAGAAAAGCGGCTGCAGGCCTGGCAGTGAGAGACGACGAACCCGGGGTCATCTGTGAATGTCAAGGATTGAACGTATAACAACGGGCACTTGAGAAACGACGGCCAGAAGACTCAAGCGGGACTCCGGCGAGAGGGAATGGGCCATCCTCCTATTTGGAAGCATGCGAAGTTTGATCCCCAAGGTGATTTCACTCGGGGTGTAGCCTCTGCTTTCTTTTTACGCGGGAAGGTCAGTACGGAACGATGGTTCCTTAGGAAGTTCTTCCTACGGTACTCGATGGGATCGCCATTGCGCATGGATCGCGCTGATGACGGGAGCTGCTCATCCTCGTTCGCCCTGGTCCCCTCGGGCGAGGTTCTCATCCCGTGCACCCCAGCCATTCCAGCTTCCCCTGTGATCGCCTTTTTTAGAAAGCCGGCTGTGGGGGGAGCCATGGTTCATCAGTTTAAACTGAAAGCGCATTTATCCGACGAGGAATTCGCGCGCTTTCAGAAAGTGCTCGATTCAACCAAATGA
>MEQK01000026.1 GCA_001770175.1 Bdellovibrionales bacterium RIFOXYD1_FULL_55_31
CGTTCGCCAGTATCCCGCCTTCGTTGGGCCGATTTCTTTTAATCGCGCATTCCAGTTCCGTCGCACGCGGATGAAGCCGTATCTCCGCTTGTCTATGGGCAGCTGCTCTTGCTCCATCGCGGTTGTCCGCGACACGATTTCGACATCACTGCGCTTCAATGCTTGGAGTTCGCCGCTGCGACAGCCGGTGAATACGGCAGCAACCCATACCGGGTACCAGGGGTGTTGCTGCTCCTTCGCCTTTCGTAATAGATCTCGAATTTCCTCGACTGTGAGAATCTCGGGGACCTTCTCTTCGCGATCGGCTTCGATTTCGAGTCCGTGAACTGGAGATTCCTGAACTCCGACGATCAATCGCTCTTCGATTCCCCATCTGTAGATCAAGTTGATAGTGTTTTTCAGGTGTTTGCAGAAGGAAGTGGATTTCCCTTCCTCTCGGGCAAAATGAACAATATCCCGACCATCGCCGCGATTGAGGTCAGACGCGGTGCGATTGAGCCATGGAGTTGTCCAGTTCCGGAGGAGAGAGGTGTAATCTTCGATCGTCGTGCGGGCGTAGCGCTTTGTTGGATAGAGTTCGTGGTGACGTTCCCATCGGTCGATAACGTCTCGCCACTTGATTCCTTTTGATTCTAAGCTTGCGAGCTTTTCGGATAGTTCGCGGAAAAGGCGCTTCTCTTCAGTTAGGGCGTGCTTTTCCGAGTCGAAGCCGACAATGCGCTTCTGGACTCGGATGCGACGGTCCTTACGACTCCGGAGGTCTACGTAGACCTGCCAAAGCTCTTTTCCGTTCTGTTCGTATTTGGTGACAGCCATGAGTCCTCTCCTCAGTAGGTAAGTGAGGACTCAATCATTCGGTCCAGTTCAATCCTTCGAAAGTAGAGCCTGCGCCCCAATTTCCTAGGCTTGATGTACCCCCGATATGTCAGAATGCGCAATGCATTCACCGACCGCCGAAGGTATTTTGCAGCATCCTTGGAATCAAGCCAGGTCAGGTCACTGACGGACTCGTTTCCATTTTCCCGATCAGTCGCGAGTTTCAGTATATCCATGGTTGTCCTCTCTTTCTAGTCTGGTCTTTGAATCTTGCTTCTGTGGGACGAGCCCCCATTTGCCCTGTTCGGTGGGTTTCCGCGGGGCCGGCTCCGATTTTTTAGTCGAGATATGAAAATTCTCGGGTGAAAGATCCCGCACCTCTTCCGCAACGGTCTTTTCGTTTGGAGCCGAAGCGGACGAGCGACGGCGCCCGTTCAGGGGTTCACGCTCGACCGTGGTGGTCTTTCCAAAAGCGCGGTAACTCCTTGGAAGAGGCAGCTTCGTAGCCCGGGTTAGCTTCTTCGTTTTTACGGAGATGACGCACTGGCCGACTCCCAAATTCTTGATGCGGTCGGGACCGATGATAAATTCCATGGTCTCACGGCTGGTGCCCTGACCGGTTTTGGACCCGCCCTGGGTCTGATGAGTTGTTTTCACCGTCGCGCGAGTGCCGAAGAACCTGGCCCAGAACTCCGAATCATCCGGGTCGTCCTGTCTGAAAACGATATGGACGTTACAGAGGCCCAAGATTTGCCCGGCAAATTCGGGACTGATCTTTTTCAGGTCGGAAATCGTCTGATGGGCGATGTGAATCATGAAATTTGATGACCGGCCCTTGTTTAGGAAGGTCGCGAAGCTTTCCGTTGCGAATGCGTCGAATTCGTCGATGTAGACGGCGAAGACGCCCTGCTGGTTCAGGGCTGGAAATCCTTTTCTCAAACCGGAAATGAGGATCAGCTCTTGAGTGAGAACCCGTCCCACTCGCGAGCTTTGGATCGAGCGGCCTTCGGTGGGCAGATCGACGAAAAGGATCTTGTTTTTCAGAACGATATCGAGGAGCGATATCTCGGGTCTGCCGTAGCGACTGGGTTTGCACGCTAAAATTTCCGCCCATTCGCTTTCGACTAGACTCCCAAAGTCGAAGAAGAGACCTTCCAGTGCATCGTTCTTTTGCTTGTCTGCAAGGTACTTCAGTTCGCGCACGAGATCAGGTAGCGCAAAGCCGGACGGCTTAGCTTGGGTGAGGCGATTGAACGCCTGAATGAGTCCGTATTCGCAGGCTTTCGCGTAGTGCGGTTCAGAGTAAATGTTGGCGTTGAGGAACTTGCTTTGAAGCTCCGACGGATTGCCGAGGCCGCAGGGATTCCAGATCGCGCTCTCTTCGGGGTAGGTGGCGGAAATGAGGTAAACGTCGTCCTCGCGGCCCACGGACTTAGCGAACCCTCGAACCTCTTCATACAACTCTCGGTCGCCCTTGGCGTCGATGATGAAACATCCACGGCCGCGCCGGATGTCTTCAAAGATGAGGCTCTTCGTTGCTTCGGTCTTCCCAGAGCCAGGAGATCCGACGATATGGCAATGTCTCACCCGGTCGTTGTCGCGGAGCGCGATGTCACCGAGCACCACATGGTCAGATCGTAGGAACCATAGAAGCCGGTAAAGCCGAAGTCCACGAACCACCCAGCCGAGGAGCTTCCACGGCACGCCGTGTTCAGCGATGAACATGAGCAGAAGAAGAACCCCCAACCCTCCAGCCAGCCCGTATTGCTGCGGAGTCAGTCGCCAATGCCACGGCCAAAGGGGAGAAGAGAAATCGGGTAGCACTTCAGAACTCCTTCTGCCCGAGCAGGTCGAGCTCGCCCTTCGGGCTATGAATGAGGGGATGTCCGGTTTTCAGTTCGCTCCAAAGTACGACGCCGCAGGGCTGATCGTCCGGCGCATCCTGGAGGTATCGTTTCAGCGCGGTGAACAGCTTCTCGTTGGCCGCGACGTAGAGGATGAAAACGATCGAAGGAGTTTCTTTCCACCGTTCCAGCAGGCGCAAGAACCGGGTCCGTCCCTTATCTGAGTGTTCGATCTCTATCGCAATGCCGTGTCCGGTCGGAAAGAAGAAAAGCCCATCGGGAATTTCCGGGAACTCGCGAATCTTGATTGCTCGCTCGGGTACAAACTCGCCATTCCAGAACTCTCGAAGGCGAAGACGGCACGAGGTAACAAGCGCGTCGTGCAATAGCGTCGTTGGATTGAGGGCGCCGGGATCACGGATTTCCCGTGCTCCGCTCACCCTGGCGATCTCCCTCCCGCGATCCGTTAAACGGTAAATTGGTTGAACACCGAACTCAGGATAGTTTTCTCGTTTCAGGAGTTGCGAATCACATAGGATCTTTAGTCGTCGGTTGATTCTTCGTTCTGCTGTGTTCCAGAAGAAATGGCGAATGTGCTCTTTGGTTAGGAACGACTGCTCCATGCACACCTTCAACACGGCCCGATCCCTATCAGATAATACTGTCCCTTCCCGTACCCCTGATTGCTGCGCACGCGCTTCGCGCGCGAGAGGTGAACGTATTGCGATTGGCGAGCTGCGGACAGCGCCGACCCCGGCCACGACAGATGTTGAGTGGGCGGGGTCGGCGCTGGGAACAGCGAGCCCGAAATCGCAATTACTTGAACCGATGGAGCTTTCGCGCGCGGAGGTGGGCCTGGGGGTGGGCAGGGTCGGGCCCAGGCTTTGGCCCAGGGTCAGGCCCACCCTGTCGGGGATAGGACCCACCGGATTTCCGGGTGTTTCGTTGCTGTTGGCTTCTGAGAGATGATTCACTTTTGCGCTCCCTTTTCTGCAGGGTGCTTCTGCTGAGGAACTGGCTCCGCGATCAGTTCCGCCGGTTGCGTAATGCGGTAGACGCGGTGGGGCTCATGAAGCGATCCGTCCTCGGCGACGGAGTCTTTTTCAACGAAGCTTTCGATCACCACAGGCGTTAGTCGTTGCTTCACAAAATCGGGAAGAGGGGCTTGCGCAGGCACCAATAGACCGGGGTCGTTTGACGAATTTGCTCGTTCTTTTTCGGCGAGCCGATCCTTCGATTCAGGGATCTTTCCGTCATCATAGGTGAAGAGCCCGATGGCTCCTCCGAGCAGTGCTCCCGACAATCCGAAGATCAGCGCATTCAGTCCTTGGCTGTCCTTGTCGGGTGCGAATGTTGCTCCTGCCGTTCCTCCGGCAGCGGCTCCGAGACCCGCGCCGAGGAGGAATCGCTTCCGGGGGCTGGCGCAACCGGTCACCATTAAGATGCAGAGTAAAAGGATTGTCGTTTTCAAAATCTAACCTCCTCATCAACGTAGACACTGACCGGAGTGTCGGCTTCGACAACCATGACCGGCTTCTCTTGGGTTGATTCCTCGATCAGGCGTTTCGACTGATCGGCGGCGGTCTGGGCGATTCCCTGAAGCACGGCGTTGCGGCCAGTGGGTTGAACCTGTGAAAAGCCGAACGAAGTGGGACTCGTTGATTGTTGAGAGGCCGCCAGGCCCGAAACAAAGCTAGCGGCCATGGCTCCGGCGACGGCCAATGCCTTTCCGGTGAACACCTGCGCTTCAAGCCCATAGGCCCCGGCTTGATCCAGGGCTCCGGCCTTAATCATCGCGACTTTGCCGGATCGAAAGATTACGCGGTCAAAATCAATCTGGAGGCGTCCAGGGGTTCCCGATTGCCTCGCTTTCCCGAGCACGCGAAGCCCGGAGAAGAGTCCCTGACCATTGTGCAACAGAACAATGGCCGGGGAGACCTCACCACCGACCACGAGGCGCGTAAGAGTTTTTCCGAAAAGCAGTTTACCGGCGGGGGTGCGAAGTCGGGTGAACGAGTCGTGTACCTGATAGAGCGGTGGAGCAGGTTTCGCCTCTGGCGCGGCTCCGATTGTTCCCTGAATGGTCGCCGGGTCGGGCTGCCTTGAGTTCTGAATACCAAACCGCGCAAGCTCCGCGTCAATCGACTTTTCGCGATGTTTCAGGCGAGCGAGATCTTCCTTATAGCCAGCCAGACTAGTGTGGCCGAGCAGAATGCCGGACAAGGTTATTAAAAGGGGAAAACGGTGTCGCATTATCGCGCCCCTTGGGCCGGCGCGGCCGGAGTGTCCGGGAAGAGAGTCATTTCTGTCGCGAGATCGCTGTCGGAGTCCTTTTTCTTCTCGATCCGAATCTTGCGAGTAATGGTCCCGGCGGAGGTTTCCAGGATCAGATTGGTTTGGCCCTCCAGCGCGATTGGTTTGATTAGAACGCCGCAGCCGGTGTCCCTGGGAAGCGCTGAGAGTTGGACCAGGCTTTCGTTTCCAACCGACGACAGTAGTAGGCGGCCTTGGCATTTGAGCTTTCGAACGTAACCAGGCCGTAGAACTACCTCGAATGCATCGAACGGGTTAAATGCCCACGCGTCCGCAGCAATAACAGCCAAGAATAGAACTGAAGTGACTCTCTTCATCCGATTATCCTCCCTTTAACGATGCCAGCCGCCATGGTGGCCTTTTGAACAGCGAATGAGACTGCCTTGTGACTTGGATCCAGTTCTCCGGAGAGTGCCCCCGAAACAAAACGGTGAGTAAAAGTGGGAATGGAAAGATAGAGCAAGATGCACAGCGCTTCGATTGCAACGATTCCGACTCCTACGCCGCCGGTCGCTTCGTGGGCGGCCCGCGCGAGTGGGAACGCTGCGACCTGGATCAGCCGCAAAACAGGAATCCAGAGCGCTAGCTCGAAAAAAAAAAGAACCGAATTAAACATGAATTTTGGAAATATCGGGAAGAAGCCGATCGAAAGCGGGGCAAGGAATGACAGGACCTTCCAGAAGATGGCCCTAGCGTTTTCGAGCATCACCGCGACGACGAGGAATAAAAGCTCTGACAGGCTCTTCACGACAGCCCACACGCCGGTTCGCCAGATTTGCAGAAGGATTTCCGGGACGGCAGCCTTTCCACCCTCTGCGTCAGTGATGGCGGCTGCTTTTTCGTAGGCCTGAGATAGAACCTGCTTAACTCCATCAGGATCGCCCTTTTTCGCGATCCAGTCCGCGAGCAATCCCGAAAGCTGATCGAGCCCCGAGACAATTGGAATAAAGAACATAAGCCCCAAAAAGCCGATTGCGATCCTTTCAAATGGAACCCGGAGGTCGCCGTTGCGCTGATGGATGAGGAGCGCGATCCCAAAGCTAAGGAGCAGCAGGGCGCGACCAATTCCGAGGAGACTCGTGGGATCCAGCGCAACGACGGTGCTCATTGCGAGACTCCTTTGGAGTTCGGCTTGCGTCGCTGAGCCGATACGGATGGTTTTTTTGAAATTCCACCTCTGAAATACTCATTTTGGGCCTGAATCGATGCGTTTTGCTGTGCCAAAAGTGTCTTCTGAAGGTCCAGTGTTTCCGCTTGGAGCTGTATCAGGTGGGCCATTCCCTGGAGCTGAACCCCTTGGGCCATCATTTGGGAACTTTCGGCAGCGGCGGTGATTTGAGCGGCACGACCAGGCGACGCCGTACGGGACTCGGCGGCAAGGGTGCTTCCGGTGCCGATCATCTCCTGGCCCATCTTGTAAGACGTCTCGCTTTGAATCGCGGCTTGGGAGATCGAAAGGTCCGCGAGGGCGATCTTGAGCTGTATGACCTCTTCGGCCCGGTACGCCAGGAGTCGCATTTCTTCGATTTGGCGATTGAGGGCAGAGATGTCTCGTACCGAGTTCGGCTCAAGGCCCTGAGCACGGATTATGATCTCTTCGACTGCATCGATCTGCGCGAGTGCTTTGTCGATGCCGCGGTTGATCTCAAGTAGCGCGTTCCGCTGGTCCTCCAGTACGCCAATGGTCTCGGAGAGCCGCTCAAGTTCAGTGATCTGGCCGGCCACAAGCTTGAGGAGTGCGATGTTCTCCTCGCCAAAAATCGAGGCGTGTACAGTGGCGCTAAGAAGAAGTAGGCAGCCGGAAAAGGCCCTAAGGTTTATTGAGCGCATGGGGCGACCTCCTGTAAACGTTCTCTCACTACCTCGCGGCGGATTGTGTCGGTCCGGTAGAGATCGTGTTCTTCGGGGGTCAGTTCAAGCCTACCGATTCGTGAAAAAAATGGAGTTTTCACCAGACATTCGGCAAAGACGCCCTTTTCCTGGCGCAAGTAGCGGACTCGCTCGATTTCGGTCCGGTTAAGACCGAGATCGCCGGTGAATTTTGCCGGATCTTCGCGTTGCCTCAAGATGACTTGAATCGGGGAGTTCTGGAAGATTGCCTGGCCGTTCCGGTCGCAGAGTAGATCCGATAGGGATTGCGTGATCGCGACGGCGGCGCCGTCCAGCTTCCGAAATTCTCGAAATGCCCGCTGCACTAACACAGGCTCGTCCTTGAGCACGCTCCAGCACTCATCCATGACGAAGTAAACCGGATGGGCAGATGGGCGGGATTTCAGGAACGTCTCGATTGAGCCCAGAAGCAGTTTGAGAGCGTCTTTCTTTTCTGAGTCGTACAGCTCCGAAAGCTCGACTCCCTGAAATGTTCCAACCTGATTCAGAGGGTTGAGAAGCTGAGGAATGGACTCGGAAAGCTGCTGCCTCGTTTCGGGTTCGAGATAGAGACCACCGCGCCACTTCACGAAACGGCGGAAAGAGCGAAGGTGGTCGATAAATAGAACAGAAAGAGGAAATCCAGCGTCCGCCATCCTGCGGAGGATCGCGACCATAAATACCGATTTCCCGACGCCTGAAGCGCCGTTCACATTGATATGCAGTGCCGAAAAGCTCGGATCTTGGAAGTTCAGGGCCAAAGGGCGACCCCGGAGCGTTTTTAAGAGCGCTCCAGCGGTGCATAGCGGATCGCCTATATTGGGGATCAGATCGGCTCCAGTAACGGATCGTATGATAAATGAGCGGTGCAGACGTTTGCGCAATCCGAGCGCTGATAGGACGGCCAGGGCTTTTAAGAAAGCCTTCTTCTCCTCAACGAATAGCTCGGAATCGAGGGTGAGAGGTTCGGGAGAGAGGATGATCAGGCTTCCCTCAAGCATCCACTCTGCACCGCTCGAAAGCTGCTGCGCGACTTGGGTTGCTTCTTCGAAGGTAACATCGGAGTCGATATCGCTAACCGAGGCATTCCCGCGAGCCGACCGCTTTCGTGACGATTCGATTCGCGCTTTGATTTTGTGTTGATCAAGACCTCTGAACGTAGTCACGATCCGGATTGGAGTTTTGATTTGCTCAAGAAGCGAAAAGATAAAAAGCGGGTCCGTGGAGTACGGCAGTACCGCTAACGAATAAACGTGGGTCTGATTGGAAATGCGGCCGTTAGTCAACGTCTCCAAATTCGTTTGCCATCTGGATCCAGCCCAACCTGCATCGGCTCGGATTTCCTGGATCTCGGTCCCGTCACTCCCAATAGAAGTGAAAACCGTGTACCTCTCTTTGGGCATCAGTCGGCGGAGGCGAAGCGAGAGGTCTTCTTTGCATCGGACCAGGTCGATTTGATCGAGGGTGTCGGGCGGAACCACCGCGATTCCGGATGCTACGAGTTCCGCCCGATCCATATCTTGGGAGCGCTTCAGAGTCAGCTCGATCGCAAAGAGGATCGACTCGTCCCACCCGGTGCGCCCAATCCGGCTCAAGATCCGAAGTGCCGCGTATCCGACAACCGCCACTCCGAGCGTCATCAGATTCGCTCCAAAAGACCCCTGTCCCAGGAGCTGGACGGCGGATACGGCGACCGCAAGACCAAGAAGGCCCGAGAACGGGACCCCGAAGATCAGTGCGGGTCGGAGGAGGGTCTTCTTTGTTGGCTCAGAGTAGTTTCGCATTGGACGCCCTGGTTATTTCAACTGAGCTCTTAGAAACGCCCACACGGCATTGACTCCGAGAAGGGCGACGACCCCGATTGCGACAGTTTTGGCCTTGTCTTTGGCTTCTGGTTTATCCTGAGCGAAAGCCAGGGCCGTTTCGCCGCAATGATAGAGGGCAAAAATCGGCATGATTCTGCCCAAGACGGCAGTGACGAGACTCGTGAGCGTCGCTTCGAAGTCGGCGGCATAAGCCAGCGAGGGGATCAGGGCTAAAATAACAATCCACTTTCCGTTTTTCATACAGTGAGGTCTCCTTCTTCAAATGACTTGAAGTCTGGTTCTGAATGTTCCGGCTTTGAATTGGCAGCGGGCAGAAGCCCGACAGGGCAGATTTCGTCGGCCAGAATCTCAAAGCCCGAAGCCCAATCACCGGAGTCGCGTTCAAATTTGAAAGTCTTGAGCTTTCCGTAAACCGTGACCCGGCTGCCCTTCGTCAGCCCGGCTTGGACACGAGCACCGAGGGAGCCAAATGCCTTAATTGGAAACCAATTGGTGTGCGTGTGTTCGTATTTGCCGGAGAGTTTATTGAACTGGAAAACGCCCTCCGCAAGCATGAAGCTCACGACGCCCTTGGATTCGACGTTCTTCTTGTGCAGCTCGGGATCGTTCCCGAGATTACCGGTTACAATGATCTGATTGGATTGCATGGTTATTCCTCCCATTTATTTTCGCTGGTTGACCCCGAGGTGAAGGCTCCGGAGCGTGAAATCAGGACCCCGTTCACATCGACGACGGGGTAATAGGTGAGATACAGCGGACTTCGGCTGAAGCTCGATGCATTGGGCTGCTCGCCGGGGCGGTATGCGTCCGGGGTGAGGTCAACTGCGTTGAAGCCGTTACAGCCGTAGTATTTCGTGCCCTCGACAGTGGAATAGTTCATGATCCCGCAGGGAATATTGCGGCGCTCGGTAGCAACTCGATTCACGACTGAGAGAACGGGTTCGCCCTTGTATCCGTCTGGAAACGGCTTGCAGTAGGCATTGTTTTTGACCTTGAATCGGATGGACTGGCCTGACACTTCTTTGAGAAGCGCGAGTGCCAGGCAGTCCACGACTTTGCCATCCGGCCAACGGAACCGAAGCGTCAACCCGCTGATCACGTCCTGATCCGTATTTCCGAGAGGCGCATTCACTACATGGTTATTAACCGGTGCCGGAGCGCTGAAATACCGGGAGATCCGAAGATCCGAGATCTGGTTTTTGCAGATCGGCTCATCGTGACCGGTTTCGCAGACCTGCTGAGTTTGCGAGCAGTAGCTTCCCCACTCGTCGCAGCCGATTGAGCCGTATTCCAAGCACACTCCTGGATCAGTGACCGGAGCGCATTCCCGTCGAACACTGCATCCGCCGAAAAGCCCGAGGCTGAGGCAGCCCAGAATCGAAACGTCTGAAACGGTATTGCATTCGTTGCGGGTGCCATACTTTACGCAGCCCGCCTTCGGACGTTTACAGAAGTTCTTGTACTCCGTGCATTCATTCTTGTATTTGCGGCAGGCTGGAAGGACCTCTCCCGGCTTGTCGAGGCAAACGAGTCCCTTATCTTGAATTTTAGGCTGGGCCTGCTCGTCTTCAAATTCGTACTCGTGAACAACAAGAGAAGTAAGTTGAAGTTCATACTCTTCGCCTTCCCGGACGGTAAAGACGTCCTGGGCAATGCCAGTGGTCGGCGGCTTCGTCAAGTCCTGCCTTTGCTCTCCTCGAATCGCCACGTTGGTTGAGTTCAAGATCGGCTTGATGATGGATGACGAATAGAAAAGCTCCCCCTGACGTCCGAGGCTTTCATTGACGACGCGCACAGGGACATCGACGGCTTTAAAGGCGGCTTCATCTTTCAGGACGTAAAGTTTTCCCTTCTCGCCGGCCTTTTCGTCGAAAAAGACGACTTTCATTTGAGCCATGGCAGTGTTTTTGACGCGGTCGAAGAACCGCTCACGAGCGGACCATTTCGAGAGGGCATCCTGCGCGTAGGGGGAGAGGATTTGATCGGCCTCTTCCGAAGTCAGCTCCTTCTTTGTGTCTGGCTGTTCCGCTTTATCGGATTTTGTGACCAGGCGTTCCTTCAGTTTGGGAAAGAGCTTAGCTGTCTTGACCTGATAGACTCGGATTTCGTCGGTATAGCTTCCCGCGATTTCGTACATGGCTGCGACTTCAGCGGAGCCGTTGAAAACGTCTTCGGCGAGGAATCGTTCGATGTACTTCCGAGAGCCGGTCAAGGTGACCGTGAATGGCTGGTTCGGCTGGCATCCAGTCGGGCCGTTGGGTCCGCCAAAAACATGTGGAGTAACGTCGGTATCCATCCCGGCGATCTTGATGACTATCGTCTTTGGACACGAACCGAGACTCGTTAGCTCGTGACCGTAACCAAATGAGTCTTGAAGCTCCTTTTGGATAGCGGCGCGTTTGTGATCGTCGAGATAGAGGGAATCCGGGATTCTGATACGGCTTGTCGCGTACGGGAGTTCCCGCTGGCTGCCATCGATGAGTGCGATCGGGACAGTTAACGCAACTTGGTTATTGGAAAGTTCACGTAGGCTGGCGCGGCCTCCGTCCACGCTGCCAATCACGAGCACTTTCGGGACGACAAATGCGCTGTGCTCGAATCGTTCTGATCCCGCAATTTTGTAAAGGGTGTAGCCGGATTTCGAGTTGAACCACGTCACGCTATTTCGAGAGACCTCATTCCGGACTTTCTCGCGTTCGGCGGCAGTCATGCGGCTGACTGTAAGATCCGCTAAATCGCCATTGGATTCGAATTCGGTAACCCAGTCGTCACCGAGCGGAGCGGGTGGGGGTGCTTCTGTACCCTTTTCCGGCGCGCTGACGCTTCCATGCGTCGGTGCTACCGAGTCAGAGGATTTTTGGCCGAGGCTGCATCCGGTCGCCGCGATCAGAAATAGCAAGGCAAGAGACGAAAGCTGAATGGTTTGCTTCATTGTAGGTGTCCTCCAATATTGGAATCTGTGAATTCGAGTTCGAGGCGGGTCGCGTAGCTGTACTGCTTTTCAATGGGGGTACGATCGGCTTTGCCGTCGCATTCGTACCAGCCGAGGAACCAGTCCGGGGCATAGCTGCCGTCGGCCTGCTTGACGCCTTTGGCGACGAATCTTCCGCAAGGACGCGTGTCCTTAAGAAAGAAGCGCGATTGCGCATACATGTTGAATTGATTTCCCGGAGGCAGAACGCAGTCCTTCAAATCAGCCACGCGGATGACATCGCCATAAATGGCTAAATCGGTAAGGACGCATGTAGCGCGATCGAGGCGTTCATTCTCGAATGTGAGATAGATCTTCCGGAAATCAACGTCGAGGTCGAGGAACTCCTCTTCGCGGTAGGTATCCAGGATGAGGAGTTCGTCAAAGTAGTGGAGTTCGGAGAACTGCCGTTCAACGGTGAATTCCTGACAGCAGATGGGAACGATTTCGATCTTTGGGCCACAGACCTTGCCTGGACATGGGGGCGGGGGTGTCTGGACCCACATTTCGTCATAGAGCCCGTAGTCCTTCCCGTCTGCGGTTGTGCACTTGGGAAGGCTGAATTTGCCGAACAACAGATCCGACGGCGGAATGGGCTGGCCAAATCCGTTGGTGCAGCTGTCCTGGCAGGTGACCTTATGGCTGAACGTGGTTGAATAGGACTGATCGACGCGGACGTTTGGCTTTCGATCGATCCGCATATACCAGGGACAAGTGACAGTTGCCCCGGTCTCGCTGGTGAGGACCCGCTCGGAAACGACGGGGTTGTTGCGGGACGGGTAGTTCACGAGAGCCGTGAGCCGATTGACTTCAATCAGGAACTCCTGCCCGCGCTGAACCTTTCCGACGAGGACCGGTGCCGGATGCTCGCCGTCGAACGTTCCGCTGTAGACTGAAACCGCAGTCGTAGCGGCTTTGGCGAGCCTTGCCTCAATGACACCGGATGCGGCAATTAGGCTTAGAATGGCGAATTTTAGATACACTCCGCCCCTGAAGGACGGAGATTTCCCTGCGCTTTGCATGGATACACTCCTCCAAACGCTTGAAAAAACGTTCGAATTTTTTGGGTCCACAAAAAGGCGGGAGGTATGCTAGAAGAGATCCAGTTCTTAACGGAACACTGGGCTCATGGCACCCTCTGTTAGCAGCAGAGGTTCCCGCTGTGGGCCTTTTTTATTTTAGGTCGATTCGTGGCCGCCGAGGTCAGCGATACGGCTTCCCTCGATACCGGCAACGCGAAGCTCGTGACCGCCGTTGGTGGCTGCGCCGCGAGCGAGAATCGCCTTCCTATTAGTGGCCGCTCCAGCAGTTTTCTTGGAACCGCCGTTGCCACCCTGACCATTTCCACCTTGTCCATTCCCGCCCTGTCCGTTCGTTGCTGCGCCTGCGACGACGAGTCCGAAAATGATGGTAGCGAGAATCACATTCAATTTTTTCATAAGTCATCTCCTGGGTTACGGCCACCTTTTCGCGCAGGGCGGTTTTAAAGGCAAATTCTTTTTTCGCTTTTTTTTCTGATTACGAAGTGCTACTTCGCAGCCGGGAGTTTTGCCATGAATTTTAGTGAGTTCCTGAGAAATCTAAAAACGAAACGTGGTTTCGCATCGGCGCGTGAAATGTTCGAGAAGTTTGGCGGTGACAAGAAAACGAAGATGTCACTACGCAATTTCCAGCTGATCGAGTGCGGTCAACAGGCCCCTACGCCGAAAGCTTTTGCTGCGCTGTTTCGTCAATTGCGGCGTGAGGAGTATCGCGATGCGGTGGTCTCGTTCTTTCAGTCAGTCGTTGATCAGGACGACCACGAGTTAATTGATTACCTGGAAGAGCATCTGACGCCGGCGTACGAGCGAACCGAGAAGAGCATCTGGGATAGCAACAGGCCGACAATGTTCTACTCCGAAAATCAACTCGACTTCATGGTGCAGAACAAAGAAGCGATGCGACTCCATCACAGGCTTCTGCTTTGGGAGAAGGTTCCACGGGCACAACTTAAGGGCCTGGAGGAGACGGCAAAGAAACTGGTGGATTTCGATCTGGCCGAGGAAAGACCGGACGGCTTGTATCCCAAGCGGAGCCTGTTTCGTGTTCCAAACTATGAAAATTCCGCGCCGTCCGCTGTACGTCGGGGAACACGCTACCTGATGAAACACTTGGACGCGTATATTTCTGAAGATGGGACGCCAACGCAGGAAGCGATCTACGCTATCCAGCTCGTTGATCCAGAGGTCGCAAAGCAGATCAATGCTGAGATGAAGAAGTTTAAGCAATGGGTGCAGCGGGTGGCCTCCGAAGGTACTTCGGATCACCTGGTTCCATACTTGATGATTGGGTTCGGGAAGCAGCTCGATAAGAGGGAGTTATAAGCATGAGTACGACTGCTGAAAGAGAAAATCGGGTTTTGTCTCGAATTACGCTTGTTACGTCTTTCGGTGATTTTCTGTCGTTCTTTGCGGTCTTACAGTGGCTGCATCAGACGGGAGCTTCGGCGATAGTTGGCGGTTTCAGTGTAGTTTTGAAGAGCTTGGCAGTGGGAGCCGGTGGGATTCTGCTTCCGTTGGCGTTACGGAAATACTCGACCAGAACTGTGATGATCGCGAGTCAGTTCGTGTCCTTCATCACCGCATCGGGCTTGCTTGCCATGATTTTGCTGGGCCGAAATGATGTATGGCCGATTTTCACGCTTTTTTTCATTCAGAGCTTGCTTAAGCAGTTATTCGATGGGGCGCGAGAAAGTCATTCGCAGGCACTGGCCTCACACGACGAGCAGATGACGCTTCAGGCTCAGTTGCTGTCCTCGTTCTTCGGTGCTCAGTTCATCGGTCCGATCGTGAGTTTCCTTTTGATCCGGTTCCTGCGGATCGAGATCCCGGTGGCGCTGGACGCGCTCTCGTTCCTGGTTGCCGGCGTGATGGCGATGGCGGTCGAAAAGCGTCGCGTTCAGATGGAGGCGATTCATGTTCTTCGGCCTCTCAAGTACATCTGGTCGCGCCCCCTTCTGCGCGACATTTTTCTTCTCAGGAGCGTGGGCTTCTGGTTTTCGATCGGGCTTTTCAATTACCTGCTCTTCTCCGTCGTGAGCGAGCACTACGGACTTACCCTCGTCTATTCGGCATGGGTGTATTCGCTGATGGGGTTGGGGGCCGCGATCTCGGCGACATGGTTGCGATCGCCGGACGGATTCAAGAAGACACGTTTTGCGGGCCTTAATGAGGGCGTAATGGCGATGGTTGCTCAGATCGCTTTCGCTGTGACGATCTTGGCTTTTATTCGGCTTCCGAGCTTCGGCGTTGCTCTTGCTGTTTTGGTCGGGACCGGTTTGGTAATGGGGCTCAATGCGGTTGCAACCCAAACCATTCGCCGCAAGCTTTGCGCTGCAGATGAGTTTCCAGAGGTCGTTGGGCTTGAGCTTGTGGTGGGCAGGCTAAGCGATGGCGTTGTGTCAAGTATCGCATGGATCACGATGTCATCTGGTATTTTTGGGTATCAGGGTTGGATGATAGTAGCGGCAGTAGGGCTCCTGCTATCAGGATTTCTGCATAGTCGGTTTGTTCAGAAGTCCGCGTGGGATACGGTGGAAGCGCCGGTGGCTTCGATATATCCCTCATAAGTCGGCTCATTTGAACCAGATTTACACTCTGTACTAAAGTTTGAAAAAATCCATGCAGAAGGAGTGAATCTCTTCTTCTTT
>MEQK01000027.1:0-8055 GCA_001770175.1 Bdellovibrionales bacterium RIFOXYD1_FULL_55_31
AGTGGGTCCGCTTTGAAGAATACCAGGCGCGCAGGAGAATCATCGCGATCAGCCACAGAATTTCAGCCGTGATGACTGCTTTTCGAGCGGGATGTTGGATAAGCGTCTTACTGTTCTGGAGCATTTCCGGCGTGGTGAGTTCTCTCGCCATCATCTGAAATTTCGGGTTCTGCATTAGCTTCTGAATCTGCTGGACTTGTTGAAGCGTAGCGCCCGAGGCCTGCTGAATGTCGAGAGCGGCCGCTTCAGCCTCGTCAAGCGGCAGTTGAGAGGCAAGTGGAATGGGCAGAGACGGGGCGGAGCCCGGGTCCGCAACCGCCAGACCTGTCCAGAGCATTCCGAGCAAGGCGAGTACGAACCAGAATGTAGTCCTTGAGCGCATTTGGACCTCGAGAACTGATCGCCGGAATGGAGCGGATTCTTTAGCTTTTATGCGGCCCGGACCTGATTTCTGCCATTCCGTTTGGCGACGTAGAGGGCTTCGTCCGCCGCCTGCAGGAGCCGGTCGGAATCGAATCCGGCGGCAGCACCATCCGCGACGCCGATGCTGATGGTGCACTGCCATTCGCGGTTTCCGGTTTCTCCCCGGAGTTCTTCAGCCGCAGTTCGAATCTTTTCGGCTGTTTCGAGGGCATCGGGTCCCCGCACCGCGAGCACGAATTCCTCTCCTCCCAGGCGACCGGCGAAATTGTCCGGAGATTCAAACTGTTTCAATAAACCCGCGACTCTTCGGATCACTTCATCTCCCGTGGGATGGCCGTAGGCGTCGTTAATTTGCTTGAAGTGATCAATATCGATCATCAGGATTCCGCAGGACTCTCCAACACGTTTACATTCATTTAATAGCGCTTGCCATTGAACGAAGAACGCCCGCCGACGAAGGATTCCGGTCAGCTCGTCGATGTTGCAGATTTTCTCGAACCCTTGAAGGACCTCAAGCACCTGGGAATAACTCGCCTCGAGAACGGTGACTTCACCGTGGAGCTGTGAGAGTAGAGTTCGAATTTCGTCGAGACTTTTTTCCATGTCGTTCCCAGAGTGCTCTTGGTTCATACGGCCCTCCTTTTTTGAAGCAGGCTTTTTGCCCGCCTCCGTTGGGAGGTGATAGAGCACGGGCGGTGCCAGCCGTTATGAGTCGAATACGGCTTTGGCACCTCAAGGAAATCGCGCACATGAAAAAACGGGGCGAGCGCGCCGGTCGCGCCCGCCCCAGGATCACTCCGGACACATGGGTATTGAAAACCCCAATGGGATCCGCTTAAGCGGCCTTCCGGAACACGTCGGCTCTCAAGCCGTACCTTCTCAGGAGCCTGAGGAAGTTGCTTCGATCAAGCTTAGCTTCCCGGGCCGCGGCTGAAACGTTTCCACCATGTTTATTCAAGGTGGCCGTGAGGAACTCGCGTTCGAACGATTCAGACCAGCGTTTCTTCAGGGCTGTGTAGCTTTCAACGCCGATTTCGAGCAGGGGATTCGGCTTGACGAGTTCGAGTCTCGGACCGTTGGCAGGGCCGATCGGCAACGAAGCGGATGGCAGAGAAAGCGCACGTGCCGTAACGAAGCCATCGCCGGTCCAAACGAGCGCAACTCGTTCGATCACGTTCAGGAGTTCGCGGACATTGCCGGGCCAGCCGTAGCTACAGAGACTGCTTTCCCCGTCCGGCGAGAAGCCTTTGAACGCCTTGCCGCGTGCACGAAACGCGCGTTCACAGAATTGTGCAGCCATGGGCACAATGTCCTCGGAACGTTCCCGGAGCGGCGGGACTTGAATGACCACCCGGGAGAGCCGATGAAACAGGTCTTCCCGGAAGAACCCTTCACGGCTTCTCAATTCGAGATCCCAATTCGTGGCGGCGACCACGCGAACGTCGGCGTGCAGGTCGAAGTTGCTTCCGACGCGACGGAAGACGCGTTCCTGCAGTACGCGAAGAAGCTTGGCCTGGACCTTGATGTCCATTTCGCCGATCTCATCGAGAAACAGCGTGCCTCCTTTGGCAATCTCGAAAAGTCCGCGTTTCAGGGTCGTCGCGCCCGTGAAAGCTCCCCGCTCATGACCAAAGAGCTCTGATTCAAGTAGCTGCTCGTTGAAGTTGGCGCAATTCACGGCAACCCACGGGCCTTTGCCGCGTCGGGAAGCCGCGTGGATCATCCTGGCGATGCCTTCCTTTCCCGTCCCGCTTTCGCCGGTGATCAAAACGGTAGGTTCTTCGGCGGTGCCGCGCATGCCTTCGCGCCTGAGCACCGTAAGCCAGTCGTTGACTTTGTTCATGGCCGTCGCTTTTGAGACGTACCAGAACTGATCTTCGGCGGCGCCTTCGATTCTTTCCACCCGCGCTTCGAGGCGGGAAATAAGATCGTGATTGTCCCTTCTGAGCTGTCCTTCGCGGATGCCCCGAGCGACGGTATGGCTGAGCTCGTCCATGTCGAAAGGTTTTTCGAGGTAGTCGCATGCGCCAAGCCGGAGTGCTTTGATGGCCGCGTCCTTCTCGCCGTGCCCCGTGATAACGACGATGCAGATGTCCGGTTTCGCTTGTCTGGCCCAGCTCATCAGCGTGAATCCGTCTTTTCCAGGCATTTTGAGGTCTGTTACGAGAACGTCGACTTCCGCGCCCGCCCCGAAGGCTGCCTGCGCTTCCTCGGTGTTGCAAGCGGTGATCACTTCATGACCTTCTCTCTCCAGACGGCTCTTAAGAAGTTTGCGGATGGTTTCTTCATCATCGACTACCAGAATACGTGCTTTCATATTTCTCCTCGTTCTCCTTGTTATGCGAGTTCCCTGAAATCCACGGGAATCCGGACTACGAAGGTAGTACCTTTCCCCAGTTCACTTTCGACAACCATTGATCCGTGTAATTTCGATAAAATTCCGTAACTGAGGCTCAGCCCCAGCCCCATTCCCTTGCCGACTTCCTTGGTCGTGAAGAACGGGTTGAATATTTTTGATTTGGTTTTTTCCGCCATTCCGATCCCGTCATCCCGGAAACGAACCTCTACAAAGTTTCCTGACTTCGTTGTTTTGATCGAAATGGTTCCATGACCTCGCCCCGTCGTTTCGATCGCGTCTCGGGCATTCGTCGCAAGATTAATGAAAACCTGTTCGAGTTGAAGCGGGTTGGCGTAAAGCTTCGGAAGCGCCGGCGCGAAGTCCCGCTGGACGGCGATGCCCCGCGCCTTGAACTGCCGCGAAAGCATTTTGAGCGCTTCTTCAACCGCGTCGTGAATATTCGTGAACTCGTGTTTTTCTACGGACTTCCGCGTGAAGGTGCGCAGGTAATCAATGATGTGCGCCATTTTATCCGAATTCGAGATGATCTCGACAAGCGAGGATTCGATCGCGGGGCGCGTCGAGGGTTCTGCGCCGGAGGGGAGCGCGAGCGCCTGAAGTTCCTGGGCGTACCCCCGGATGCCTTGTAGCGGTTGGTTGAGCTCATGGGCGATTCCGGCGGCAAGTTCGCCAAGGGCAGCCATTTTGCCGGCTTGAACGAGCGTTTCCTGCATCGCTTGAAGCTCGGCGTTCTTGCGTTCGAGCTGGAAGTAGGCATTGCGGAGTTCGGCGTGTTTGGTGATGAGTTCACGTTCCATTCGCTTTTTCTCAGTGACGTCCCGGAAGAGGGCCAGAACAAGTCTTTCGGAATCGGGTCCGCTCGAGACAATTCGCACGCTCAGGTCGACGAAACGGACATAACCGTCTTTGCGCGCGACGGCGACGTCTTCATACGTCCCGGGCGCCTCGAGCAAACCGGATGAAAGGGGGCGAGCACGATGGCTCGTATGCCCCTGTGCTCCGCTTGGCGTGAGTACCCCGATTTTTCGCCCCAGCAATTCCTGCTTGAGATACCCGCTCATTTCTTCGAACGCCTGATTGACGGCATCGATGGTTCCGTCCGTCGACAATGTCATGACGGGGTCTGATGCCTGGTCGAATAGAATTTGGTATTTGCTGCCCGCATCACGGAACTCCGTGTTCGGTGCCCTGGTCCCCTCGTCGATCGCAAACAGGCGTGAGCGGTTGACCCGTGGTTTAGCGGTAGGCATTGAGGAATGCACCCGCCCTTTCCATGTCCATTTTGAGTTGTTCTTCGATTTGAGGAATTTCCTCGGAGCTGAGCTTTAGCGGCTTCAACATGTCGGGCGTAATCTCGCCTTTCGAGCAGTCCCCCGACTTGCCCACCTGTTGCCTCACGCAAAGCATATTTGCCAGGCGTACGATCTGAATCGTGGGTTTCGCCGACGCAAGGACGCTGTCCATGGGTCCGACATCAAAATGGTGGTAACGAATCGCCAGCCGGATAACTTGAGGTAATCCCCATTTTGAGGCAATGACCTCGCCCAGGTAAGAATGTCCCGGCAAATCGAGCTTGCGCTCGACTTCGAGAAATGACGTTCCCTCTTTTGTCGTTTCTTTCACGATCGAGAGGAGGCGTGACGGATCGATTTCGTTGAGGACGAGCTTTCCGATGTCGTGGAGAAGACCGCAGGTAAACGCCTCTTCTGGACGCGGAAATTTCAGCCGCTTCGCGAGTAGCTCGCTGCAGACGGCTGTTCCAAGGGCATGCCGCCAGAAGTTGAGCATTGAAAACTCCTCGGTATCGCTGCTCGAGAAAATGGAGAAAATCGAAAGACTCAGGACGAGTTGTGCGAGCGTGTTGAAACCAAGAAAAGCGAGCGCGCGCTGAACGTCGGCAACTCCCCCGGGAATCGCGTAATAACTCGAATTGACGAGCCGTAAGACTTTGGCCGTGAGCACCTGATCCTTCTTTAGTACTTCGGCGATATCGGAACTCGAGGAATTCGGGTCATTGATGAGTTCGTTCACCCGCATTGCCACGATCGGCAGTGTCCTGATGTCCTGCAATTTGGCCAGGAGATCCGAATAATCGGCATTCGAATGCTTTACCTCTCTGGCCGCAGTGACGCGTGTCATGAATGAACTCCTCAATGTCTTTTCGGACACAGCGACGAAAATATTGAGGTAAGTTTCAAGAACCCTGAATTATTGGCTAATTCTGATCAGAATGTTCGGTTTCCGTCCACTTGACGGCGGTGCCTTGAGTGAGGATTTGGCCTTCTTCGCCATCGTCGGCACATTCGGGAGTTGAATAGCTCTCCTGGCGACCGTCCCCCAGGAAGACGACCGATTTGACGTTGATCACGGCATCGGCGCCGCTCTTCTTGGCCATTTTGACGAGGTCACGAACGGCTTTGTTGTAGTAGTTCCGGCAGAGATAGTTTTCGTCACGATTGAAGTCCAAGGACGGGAAATTCACTTTCGACCGGACTGTTCCAACCTTCGTGTAAGGACGTTTTACGTCCTCCACGAACGCGTCTTCGGGGAATTCGTGCTTCTGGAATTTTGGCTCAGGCAAGGTGGTACAGCTGACCGTTGCTGAAAAAAAGAGCGCACTTAGAAGAAACCGGGTACTCACGGTTCGTTGTATTCGAATTTGTTTTTCTTGTAGTTGCGCAGTGTCCAGGACTTGCCCTCGTGTTTGAGGACGTATTCCGGAAGAATCGGGATCTTGCCGCCGCCGCCGGGCGCATCGATCACATAATGCGGGATGGCCATGCCGCTCGTCCAGCCGCGAAGATTTTCGATGATATTGATCCCTGCTTCAACCGGTGTCCTGAAGTGACTGATGCCTTGGGACATGTCGCATTGGAAGATGTAGTAGGGACGAACGCGCATCATCAGGAGTTTATGGTTCAGCTCTTTCACGACCTTCGGATCGTCATTGATGCCCTTCAGGAGCACCATCTGATTATTGATCACGCAGCCCGCGTCGGCGATTCTGGCGCAGGCGTCGAAGGCCTCACGGGTGCATTCCTTGGGATGGTTAAAATGCGTATGGACGAAGACGGGGTGGTACTTGCGAAGCATGTTCGCGAAGCTGTCGGTAATCCGCTGTGGAAGCGTGACGAGATTTCTCGTCCCGAGCCGGAAGACCTCGACATGGTCGATCGCCCGAAGGCGGGCCATGATGTATTCCAGCCGATCGTCGGAGTTTGAAAGCGGGTCACCTCCCGAGATCACGACGTCGCGCACTTCTTTGTGCTTTTCGATGTAGGCCAGGCCGTCCTCAAGCTGTTTGTTCGCGGCGGAGGAGGACGGATCGGCGACTTTTCTCTTTCGAGTGCAATGGCGGCAGTAAACCGGGCAATTGTGGGTTGTGTAGAAGAGCACGCGGTCCGGGTAACGATGCGTGATGCCGGGCACGGGCATGTCACGCTCTTCAGCGAGCGGGTCTTCCATGTCCGCCTCGAGGATCGTGAGTTCCTCTTTTTTGGGTACGGATTGAAGGCGTATCGGGCAATTCGGGTCGTCCTTGTCCATCAGGGAGGCGTAATAAGGAGTGATCCCCATGTTGAACTGTTCATGAGTCTTCGCGAAAGCCTCGCGCTCGTCCGCTGTGACGTTAAGGATGTTTTCGAGCTGATCCATCGACTTGACCCGCTTCTGTTGCTGCCAGATCCAGCTGTTCCAGTCTTTTTCGGCAACATCTTTCCATATTTCGGGTCGCGGAGCGGGTTCGAAACGTTCGCGAATTTTATTGATGGTCACAATATTGAAAGCCATAGTGCCTCTCCTGGAAATCGTATTCAGTCGGTGAGAGAAGGTTGCCAGATTCCCATCTAATTGTAAATTCATAACGCGCCGCAAACTTCCGGCGGGCGGCTCTCTTTTGTCCGGTCAATCGCATTGAACTGGGTCAGTCAATCGGTGTAGCCTTTGAACTATGCTATCGCAACTTTTTCTTGGAACTTCTCTCATCGGTGCCGAGTGGGTCCTGTACTTTCTCGTGCTGCTTTCGATTGCTTCAGTGGCTGTCATCTTCGAACGGGTCTTGTTCTATCGTTCGGCCGCGCGCGGGCTGGCGGAATTTCGGGGCCAAATCCGGGGATTCGCGGCTGAACAGAAATGGGCTGACGCCATTCAGGTCGCGAAGAGCCGCGTAGCGGAGACGCAAAAGGACGGGCGCGCGCGGGATCTCGAATCAGAAATGGCTTTGGTCCTTCTTACACATCCCAAGGCTTCGGTCGATGTTCTCGGAGAGATGGCCAATGACGCCGTTTCCCGCGCACGATTGCTCTGGGAAAGCAGGCTTGCTGTTCTCGCCACGATCGGAAGCAATGCCCCGTTTATCGGGCTTTTTGGCACCGTGCTCGGGATCATGAAGGCGTTCCATGACCTTTCACAACAGGTCGGGGCGGGCGCGCAGACGGTGACGGCGGGGATTTCGGAAGCGCTCGTCGCGACCGCCGTGGGGTTATTTGTCGCGATACCCGCGGTCGTGGCCTTCAACCTCTTTCAACGCAGGGTGAAGGTGGGGCTCGGTGAGGCTGAAGCATTGAAAAGTTTTCTCGTCGGCAAGTTGAGCCAGTAAAGGAAACCCATGGCAGTCGGATTCGGTTCTTCGGATGACGACGTGATTTCTGGAATTAACGTCACGCCCCTGGTGGATGTGGTTCTCGTCCTCCTCATCATCTTTCTGATCACCGCGCCGGTGATTTACCAATCAGCGATCAAGGTCCAGCTCCCGAAAGCGAAAACCGGTGAGGAAGCCCAGAAGTCCGCCGTGATGCTGACTCTGACCAAAGAAGGGGATTTGCTCTGGGATAAGGAGCGAATCGACTGGAAAGTGCTCGCCGACAGGTTGGGTGCGATGAGCGCGACGATTGCTCAGGAAACGGCGATGATCAGCGCGGACGAGACGACGCCGCACGGGACGGTGATCAGGCTGATGGATGCCCTCCGACAAGCGGGATTAAGTCGGTTCGCCCTGAGCGTGGATTCATCTTTGAAGAACTAGCCAAATCACCGCCGCCCTGAAATCATCGAATCCAGAAAAGTCGAAAGGCATCTGTTCCCGGGCACTCTCGTTTTCGCAAGCGTGAGAGCATTGACTCGCTCAGTTTCGATGGCATGCTGGATTTCAGCCGCGAGTTCGGACACCCATCGATATCTTGGCTCTGTAGGAAACCAATGAATCCCTTTGGAATCTTCCGCGTATTCGGCGAATCCTTCAAAAAAATTGGCCCTTCCTCCGAACGTTTTTTTGC
>MEQK01000027.1:8069-23122 GCA_001770175.1 Bdellovibrionales bacterium RIFOXYD1_FULL_55_31
GTTTTTTTGCTCAGGAATGCGTTTCCGGCGTTGCGGATGGACTTTTCATCCCCGAGCGCGACGGTTCGCGATCGATCCGTCCAGTCCAACAGAACCCATTCTTTTCGATCCTGAACATACACAAGCTGGTCTGAGTGAAAGTCGCCGATGGTTTCGAGCGGGGCGGTTTTGCGAGCGAACTCGACAAGAGCTTTTTTCATGTCCTTCCGGAGCGGCGGGGGTATTTCGTAGTTTTCGAGAAATGCGGTGAACGTGTAGCGGGTTGGGATTCGTTCGGCGATGACATATTGGCCGGGATACGCGTCGATGATTTCCACCGAGGGGATCTTCCAGCGCTTCAGTGTCCAGTTCCCCATCAGAAAAGCGTTAACGAAGTCAGAGTAAGACGCGCCTTGCGTGCGGAATTCGCCCGAGGACTTCGGAATCCGAAGAGCCTGCCCGGGGTCCCCGGCGATTTCGAAAACGAGCGTCGTATTTCCCGAGCCGAGAAGCTTTCCGATGGTGACTTTCTTTCCGTTGCTGAAGATGAGTTCATCGCCAGGTTCGAGAGAATTGACCTTGACGATATAATCTCCAACCTGGCGATGTAACCCGTCCATTTGGAAAAGGTGGACTTGACCCGCCCACGCGTCATTGCCAATGCCATAGCCGTCTCCGTCAAATGAGAGCAGGGCCGTTAGGCTGACCAAAATGGGGAAGATCCGCGAGCGTAATCTCACTCAATCTTTTCGGTTGAAACCGGAAAAGAGTTTAGCGGTCCCGGAAGGTTCCGTACGGGGTGAGGGTATCGCGTCTGGGGCGGCCGTGCCGAATTCGAAAGGCCAGCGTAATATGACCTTTTTTTAGAAGCCACTTCGCGAGGGAGTCGCGGATAAAGCTTTTCCAGAGAATGCGAGCGACGCGGAATAAGAGGAAGAATACAGCCGCCGAAACCATGAATACCGTGAGGAGTTCCTGGACGGTGAATCGGGAGAACATCGCTGCTTATCCTCCTCCGAGAGCACGAACAAATTGAAAGGTCAGGAACGATCCCACGTATGCAAGCACGGTCATGTAGACGAGCATCAGGACGGGCCAGCGCCAGGAGTTCGTTTCACGACGGGTAACCGCCAGAGTCGAAAAACACTGACACGAGAGAACGTACCAGACGAGGAGACTCAGGCCAGTTGCGACACTCCAATCCCTGGCGAGGTGTGTGCTCAATGCCCCGCCAGTTCCGAGGGTCGAGGCCTCAATCGAATAAACCGTCGCCAGTGCTCCGATCATCATTTCCCTGGCGGCGAACCCCGGGATCAACGCCACGACGATTTGCCAATTAAAGCCGAGTGGGCGGAAAATCGGCTCAAGCGCGCGGCCGATTTGTCCGGCATAACTCGAGGCGAGTGGCGGCAGGGCGGCGGCCTGTGATGTCGTGATCGGGTCAGGCTTCGGATAAGAAGCAAGAAACCAGAGGACGATGGCAAGCGCCAGAATCACTGTCCCGGCACGGCGGAGGAAGGTGCCCAGGCGCTCCATAAGGCCAAGGGCGAGGTTGCGGAACGTGGGCCATTTGTAGCTTGGCAATTCCATGAGAAGTGGCGGGGGCGGTCCCTTGAGCAACGTTTTGCGAAAGAGAAAGGCCATCGCGAGGCTTGCGATGACGCCGGCGAAATAAAGCCCAAGCATCACAAGGCCCTGCAGCCTCAATTCGAATCCAGCCAAGCTGAGAAGACCGCGGTTCGGGATAAAGGCTGCTATGAGAAGCGCGTAGACGGGGAGCCGTGCTGAACAGGTGATCAAAGGCGCAACCAGAATGGTCGCGAGGCGATCACGTTTACTTTCGAGAGTTCGTGTCGCCATAATCCCGGGGACCGCGCAGGCGAAGGACGAAAGAAGCGGGATAAAAGCCCGCCCGTGAAGGCCCACCCGGCCCATCAGCCGGTCCATCAGAAATGCCGCGCGCGCCATGTAGCCGGAATCCTCGAGAACGAGGATAAAGAGGAATAGAAGCAAGATCTGTGGAACGAAAACCAGAACCGACCCGACTCCCGCGATCACGCCGTGGACGAGAAGGCTTCGTAAAGGCCCTTCGCTGAACGTGCTTTCGACAAGAACGCCGAGCGAATCCGTTCCGGCTCTAATCCATTCCATGGGCGTGTTCGCCCAATTGAAAATCGCCTGAAACAAAAAGGCCAAGATGAGGAACAGGAGGATGCTCCCGAAAAAAGGATGAAGAACGAATCGATCGATCCGTTCGGTCCAAAGGGCGGGGCGAGGTGCATGCCTGAAAGCCGCCTTGAGCACGCGGTCGATTTCCGCGAAACGGGCCTGAGTGTCGGGCGCGGGTCCGGCGGTTCCACGGGGCGGTGTCTTGTTTCGGAGCAGCTCTTCGGCAGCCTGGAGCAACTCGTTGATGCCCCTCGCCTGAGTCGCAACCGTGGCGACGACAGGAATTCCCAACTCTTCCGACAGGATTTTTAGATCGAGTTCCGCTCCGCGTCCTCGGGCGATGTCAATCATGTTGAGAACGAGCACCAAAGGTCGGCCTGCACTCTTCAGTTCCAAAGCGAATCCCAAGGATCGGCTGAGGTTGCTTGCGTCAGCGACCGCAATGATCAGGTCGGGCGCGGGTTCGCTCTTATGAAGACCGAGGATTACTTCGCGCGTGATTTCTTCGTCCGGGGTTCGCGGATTAAGGCTGTACGCTCCCGGCAGATCAATCAGGCGAATTCGGGTTCCGGAAGGCCCTCGGGCTGAGCCCTCCCTCTTTTCGACAGTAACGCCCGGGTAATTGCCGACCCTTTCGCGGGAACCGGTCATTGCATTGAAAAGGGCGCTTTTGCCGCAATTCGGATTACCGGCAAGTGCGATCCGGATGGTGGGGGCACGTTGCTCCGCCACGCTACTCCTCCGGTGTTTCGGACGGACTTTGTTTTCCCGTGACCGGAATGACGAGGATCTGATTCGCTTCAGCTCGTCGAAGCGCAACGACTGAACCGCGTACACGTACCGCGATCGGATCACCCGTGATCGGGGCCTCATGAAGAATTTCGATTCGTGATCCTTCGATAATGCCGAGTTCCATGAGTCGCGCGCTGAGGGCAGAGGGCCCGACTGCAAGCACATCGGCCAGCGTTCCTTTCGGAAGCGTGCCAAGCCCCGCCTTTTCGCCGGCGACAAGTAGCTTATTCGGCATCCAGAACATGCTTCATTCCTTCCCTAAGGAGCCGCTCAATATGTTTATCGTCGAGCGAATAATACGAGGTACGTCCGTCCCGGCGGACCTTTACCAATTGAAGTTGCCGAAGAGTGCGCAAATGGTGGCTGACCGCAGGTTGACTCATCGCTAGTTCATCGGCAATGTCGCCGACGCAAAGTTCGCGATGACATAGACTCCAGATGAGCTTGACGCGCGATGGGTCTCCTAAAGCTTGAAATGTTTGTGCAAGAAGGAAGAACTCGTCGAGCGACGGGGTCCTTTGCGGATCAAGGTTTGTTGCTACGGCGGACATATAAACACCTACTTATATATTCATACATTTGTCGAAGCGGAAAATCAACTAGAAGGGATGGGTTTCTTAAGGCGTGGAAATCAGAAGAATATTCTCGCACCGCTGTTTTTTTATAAAAGAATTTGGAATCGCCCGTTCGCTCGGTCAAAATAGATAAACGGTGCTTTGATGGCCGGACTCAGACCAGGATGGTCGTTAGGAACTCTGAATGAAACAAGGATTGTTTCGAGCCGGCATGGGTGTCCTCCTTTTCTTCCTTTTTATCGTGAATGTCCCCGTAACTGCTTCTGAGCTTCGTCTAATTGAAACGGGGCCGGGGCAAAGGACGTGGATGACGGAGCAGGAGATCGACGCCTTGGCGACGGCACGACATACGGGGCGCTCTGGCGGGTTCATGGATGTGACGGACTTCGCTGACGCGAGTGACGAAATTCCGTTTTTTCAGCTCAACAATATTTTCGAGAACAAAGCGCCGAGTCAGCAGAGGATCGTCGACGAACTTTTGCCTGAGCTTTCGGGACAAAATTTTTGGGAATGGATTGACGTTCTTTCAGCCTTTCACAACCGCTATTACAAATCTGAGTCGGGCCTGGCCGCCGCGAACTGGATCGCCGATCAGTTTACGCGCCTGGCTCAAGGACGTACTGATGTCACCGTTGAACTCGTCCGGCACGGGTTTCTCCAGCCGTCAGTCGTGGCCACGATTCAAGGGCGCGGTCCAAAAGCGAATGAACGCATTGTGCTTGGTGGCCATTCGGATTCCACAAGTAGTGGCGGTGGGCTTCCAGCAACTCGGCGAGCTCCCGGTGCTGACGACAACGCTTCGGGAATCGCAACGCTTCTCGAGGTATTTCGCGTTCTCGCGCAATCCGGATTCCAGCCCGAGCGCACGATCGAGTTCATCGCTTATGCGGCTGAAGAAGTCGGACTGTTGGGCAGCCAGGCAATCGTCAAGGCTCACAAGAGCCAAAACATCCCGGTAATCGCAGTTATGCAGCTCGACATGACTTCCTATCCCGGAACGAGTCCCCGGCTCACGTTGATCAGTGACTACGTCAATCCGGACCTGAATCGATTCACCGAAGCGTTAATTGATACATATCTCAAGGTTCCTCGACAGCAGGCACCTTGCGGTTACGGTTGCAGCGACCACGCGAGCTGGACTCGCTCCGGATATCCGGCGGTGTTCCCCTTTGAGGCGCCCATCGGCCAGGATAACGCATACATTCACAGCGCCTATGACACGATCGACAAGCTGGACATGGCTTTTGGCATGCACTTCGTGAAGCTCGGTCTCGCCTTCGCGGTTGAAACATCTCTCGGCGAAAAGTAACGCGGGTCAGGGCCGGTAAAATCTGTTTCGATAATAGATTTCGCCGGCGATCATGAGCGCAAGTGTCGACCCCCCGATGATGGATCGAAGAACGATGAGCTCTCCGAGGTTCACCTGGAAGGCGAGGTAAAGAAAAAGCAGCGCCTTCAGATAAAAATACACGGTCCATACAAGTGTTACACGGCGAAGATAGCTCTGACGAATGGTCGCGAGGTGAGGTCGAATCGTGTTCGGAAGCGCGCTGGCGAACCACTCCGCGATCGGGATCTTCGCGAGCACGGTGATCAGGAACACCGTTCCGAGCACGAAATTTTGAACGAAAGGTTCAAGCCGAAAGTAACGCGGGTTTTGGATCAGTAAATCCGTGCCGCCGAACAGGATCGTGAATCCTGATGCGACAATGAAAAATGGCGAAATGCTCGATTTATAGTAACGGTGAATCATGACCTGGAGCAAAGTCACCATGACGGCAAGCGCAATGGCGGGCTTCGGTCCCGCTTCATGAAAAGTGACATAAAAGGCGATCGGAGTGGCGAAATTCTTCAGAATGAAGTTGCGCCAAGTCGTCGTCTCTTCTGGTGTTTCCACGTCAAGTCGCTTTCCTGAAAATGGCTGACTCTGGATCTGGTCCGGATGGTTAAATGTGCAAATACGGTGCGAGGCTGGATTCCTGGCGAAAGAAGCTATAGAGTCAGGCGTTCCTGAAAGAGGGGCACATGAAACGATTGCTCTGGGTATTCTTGTTTTTCCAAATCACCTCGGCGGCCCGGGCGGTTACGCCCGATGTTATGCTTTCGGACGATTCTGATCTCACCCCTCCGGGGTTTATGGTCCGGAGCGGAGTTCCGCTTGACCTCGTGCCTGATCAGCGGCGCATCAGACCCGCCGAAGTTGGTTTTGTCCGGCTTCGCGTGTTTCTCAAGGCTGGCGATCAAGACGCTTCTATTGGAATCGAAGGGCTTCCATTCAGCATCGACGGCGCCGAAAACATTCAGACTGACTCAGACGGTAGTACGACAGCGAGTTGCGCCCCGGGCGCTCTCGTGCGCGGGTTGAGTACTTTGAAAAATGACCGCTTTTCGATCAAGAATGGCAGGGACGTCTATCGGATTTCGTTTGAGGCATCCTGTGGAAGCGCCGTTGAACTCGAGTTTCGCCCCGATGGCAATGGCGGACAGGCACTCGGGATCTGGCGAATCGCAAGAAGATCACAGCAGAAGCTCGAAGCCACTGTGGGTCTGGCGTTCTGGCGATTTCCGATTCAGTTTGTTTGGCCTGATGAGCAGAATTATTACGGAATGGGATCCGTTCACATCGTTCGCGGTGATCATTGGGATATCGTCGGGCATGAGCTCGGGCATGCGATTTATCAGCAAGCGGGCATCGGGGCGTTCGGGGGCGGCAGTCATAAGATCGATGAGTGCTACTCGCCTCAACTCGCGTTGTCCGAAGGATGGGCGTCCTATTTTTCGGCATGGCTGAGCAATGATTTGGCTGATCCGGACGCGAAATTCGAATTCATGGTTCCGAGGCGCGCCCCAATCCGTTTCGAAAATATTCCTGAGGATGTTTGCAAGGGCCCCAATAATGAATGGCGAGTGCTCGGATTCTTTTGGGATCTCACCGATTTGCATGACGACGGCGAGCAGTCCGAAGAAGATTTCGTGAAGGTTTGGCGGGCGCTCCAAGGCAGGCGCATCGGGTCGGTCGACGCGAGCTGGAAATTACTTCGGGAAGCGGGGGTCGCGCCCGAATTGCTGAAACAAACCTGGGAGATGAATTTTCAAACTCCGACGCCAGGAGCTTCGAGTGACTGAGCTCAGCGCTTCCGAAGCTCTTGAAAGCTGGAGAGAAGAAAAGAGATCTGCTTATCTTTACCGGCAACTGGCCGAAATCGAAAAGGGCACGAATCGGGAAAAGCTTTTCCTGGAGCTGGCGATCGCGGCCGAGCGTCAGGCGGATAACTGGGAAAAAAGTTTTCCGAAATCTTTTTCGCCTGATCAGCTCCCCGGATATCGTCCTTCTCTTCGTGTCCAATTTATCCTTTCGCTGGCACGAACGTTCGGACCATGGCGCGTTAAACCCATTCTCGCCGGGCTGAAAGTCCGCGGGCTTTCAGTTTACAGTGATCGTCCGGCACTTCCTGGACACGAGACGCCTGCCATGGGGCAGGTCGAATCGCCCCATCGGTTCAAGGGCTCAAGCGGCAGCGTCCGAGCTGCCGTGTTCGGCATCAATGATGGTTTGGTATCGAACGCGAGTTTGATCCTCGGTGTTGCCGCTGCTTCACGTGATCCGAACTTCGTTCTTATCTCCGGGACGGCCGGCCTTCTGGCGGGGGCGTTATCGATGGCGGCCGGTGAATATGTCTCCGTTCGCTCCCAGCGGGAGCTTCTGGAGTATCAACTTGGTCTCGAAAAGGCGGAACTCGAACAGTACCCCGAAGAGGAAGCTCAGGAACTTGCCTTGATTTACGAGGCTCGCGGCTTTTCCCGCGAGCAGGCGGGAGCCATGGCGCGGCAGCTGATCTCGAATCCGGCGCGAGCCCTGGATACTCTGGCCCGCGAAGAACTCGGTCTGGACCCGAATGATCTCGGCTCACCTTGGGGTGCGGCAGTTTCGTCTTTTGTCGCTTTCGCGATCGGTGGTTTGATACCGCTGATCCCGTTCCTGATTTCCAGGGATATGGATCAGCTGTCGGTTCTCCTCAGGATTTCGATGATTTCGACTGCTATCGGACTCTTCGGCACGGGATCCTTTGTTAGCCTATTTTCTGGCAAGGGGCTTCTCTGGAGCGGGTTCAGGATGCTTTTGATCGGGTCAGCTGCCGGAACGATTGCTTACCTTATCGGAAGCTGGATGGGCGCCTCTCCGGTCTGAGGCCCGGTCTGATACGTTGTGCTCTAATTCTTGCAGAGGGCCTGCTTCTCTCGTATCTTTGCCGAAATCAGTGCCGGATCGGTGCTGAACCGAGGAGCATATGAATCAGATTCTTCCCGCTCGTTTTTTAGCGGTCGTTTTCGAGACTTTTCCAAAAGACTTCATGAGTCGTGCACCGGAAGACCTTGAGGAATATGGAAAAGACTGGACTCGTCTTTATCCCCCCGCTCCCTCGGCGGTGGTTTTTCCAAGGACTACGGATGAGATCGCGCGTTTCGTTCGGCTTTGCACCGAGCACAGAATCGCGGTCGTACCTTCGGGCGGCAGAACCGGACTCGCGGGCGGGGCGGTCGCGGTTCGTGGTGAAGTCGTCCTGAGCTTGAGCAAGATGAACCGGATGGACCCTGTTGACCCGGTTGCCCAAACCGTGCGGGTTCAAGCCGGAGCGGTTACCGAAGCGGTGCATCAGCATTGTGCGCCCCATGGCTTGATCTGGCCTGTGGATTTCGCCGCTAAAGGTTCAAGTCATATAGGGGGCAATATTTCGACGAATGCCGGAGGCGTGCGGGTGATCCAGTATGGGTCGACCCGGCAATGGGTTCTCGGGCTTCAGGTCGTCACGATGAGTGGAGACGTACTCGAACTGAACGGCGCACTTGAAAAAAACAACACCGGAATCGATCTCAAACATCTCTTTATTGGAAGCGAGGGTATCCTTGGGATCATCACGGAAGCGACGTTGAAGTTGACGCGTCTTCCGGGAGCGCTCGATCTCTTCTTCTTCGCCGTCGAAGATATGGCAGCCGTGCTTCGGCTCTTCCATCATGTCAGAAAGGCCCCCTTCGGCATTATGGCTTTCGAGACGATGACTCATAACTGTCTTGAAATCGTCACACAGTCCCTTGGCTTGAAATTTCCGGTAGAACAGCGTTCGGGCGCATATGTTCTCTTTGAAGCGATCCGGCCTGCTTCAGCCGATGCGCAGCAAATCATGGATGGCTGGCTTGAGGAACTCTTCGAAAAACAGCTGGTGCTTGATGGCACCTTGGCGCAGTCTCCGCGCGAGGCCCGTGAACTCTGGATGATGCGCGAAGGAATTGCGGAGTCTCTCTTCAAAAAGGCCTTTCTTCATAAGAACGACGTGTCGGTCCCGATTTCGGAACAGGACGAATTCGTAAACAGGATGTTCCGGATGTTCTCTTCCCGACATTCAGACCTCGAAGTCTATATGTGGGGGCACATCGGAGATGGCAATCTTCACATCAACACGTTGATGCCCTCGGGAATGAGCCGGGATGAGTTCTTGAAGCGTTGCCATGATGCCGATCGGGATCTTTTCACGCTTATTCAGGAATTTCATGGCAGTATTTCCGCGGAACATGGGGTCGGGCTTCTCAAAAAGGACGCTCTCCACTTTTCACGTACTCCGCAGGAGATTGCGTTGTTCAAAGCCATCAAGAAAGCGTTCGATCCTGAGGGCCTGCTCAATCCCGGCAAGATATTTTAGATCAGTATAAGATTCTCGTCCTGATCGAGGCCGTGAGCGACTCGATGGCCTTCTTTACTTCGGCGGAAACCGCTTTGTCCGTATCAAAGATCAGATATCCGATATCCGGGTCCGTCGCGAGGGTCTGGGCTTCAATATTCGCACCCAAGTCCGAGATGATTCGGTTCACGTCTCTCAGAACGCCGGGAACATTCTGATGGACGTTCAGAATGCGATGGGTTTCGTTGGTCGGCGGAAGATCGATTTCAGGGAAGTTCACGGAACGCGTAGTTGAACCGGTCTTAACAAAGCGGATCAGCGAAGTCGGCACTTCTTCTCCGATATTGGATTGAGCTTCCTCCGTCGCGCCGCCGACGTGCGGCGTGAGGATCACGTTGGAGAGCCCTTGCAGCGCGTTCTGAAAATCATCGGTATTGGATTCGGGTTCGTCCGGGAATACGTCAATCGCGGCCCCGGAAAGGTGTTTCGACTTGAGTGCCTCGGCCAGGGCGGCTATGTCGACCACCGTTCCACGGCTGGCGTTGATGAGGTAGGAACCTTTTTTCATCATCTTCAGCTGGGCATGACCGATCATCATATGGGTCAGCGTGGTTGCGGGAACGTGAAGCGTGACAAAATCGCTCTCCTGAAGAACGTGCTCAAGAGTGCTGAAGACTTTAGCATTTCCACGGGGGAGCTTAGGGATGATGTCATAGAAGATGACCCGCATTCCCATCGACTCTGCGAGAGTCGAGACCTGGGTCCCGATGTTTCCGTATCCGATGATCCCGAGTGTCTTGCCGCGTACTTCGTTGCACCCGGATGACACTTTTTTCCAGATCTTCCGGTGCATTTCGCTCGTGCGATCGCCGAGTTGCCGAGATAGCATAATGATTTCCGCTATCATCATTTCAGCGACACTCCGGGTATTTCCAAAGGGAGCATTGAATATCGCGATTCCGAGCTTTTTTGCTGCATCCAGCGCGATGTGGTTTGTGCCGATGCAGAAGGCGCCGATTGCCAACAGGTTCTTTGCGTTCGCGAGGTCGTCCGCCGTGATCTGCGTCTTGCTTCTGATCCCGAGGATATGGATCTCCCGAATCATTTCCTTCAGCTGATTGCCCGAAAGAGCTGACGAGAGCGCTTCGACTTCAAAGCCTTCCGCCTCGAACATCGTTCTCGCGAGTGGATGAATGTTCTCGAGAAGGAGGACACGGATCTTTTCTCTGGGATTTGTGGTATTTGCCATAGAGAACGTATTATAACGAAAAAAGCCAATATGGTTCCAAAATTTCGCGGCAATTCTGAAGACTGGCTCGATGACGAAAAGGCGGTTAGGCGAGGCGCTAAAAAGGCGTCCTCTGCCCGGCTTGTCACCCCATTGTCTCCTGAAGAGGCGAACGGGACCGTCGCCGAGGTTTTTCCCAACCAGTGCCGCGTCAGGTTGGACGAGGGTGGCGCTAAACCTCTTTGCGCGTATCGGCGCGCTCTCGTCATTGGTGATACCCAAGACGGTATCCGTGATCGTACACCGGTGGCGGTCGGAGATCGTGTCAAAGTGGTTTCGAATTCGCGAGACTCAGGGGTTATCGAAGGCGTCGCGCTGAGGCGTAATTTCCTTTCGCGGCCGGCACCGGGACGCGAAGTCCGTGATGGCAAGCAGGATGGCGAAGAGGCCACGAAATTCAGGCACGTCATTGCTGCGAATATCGATCTTGTGGTCATCGTTGCCTCGGTTGATGAGCCTGCATTCTCTCCGGGTCTTGTGGATCGCTTTTTGGTGGCATCCGCAGCGGCCGGAATCGAAGTTCTGATCTGTGTTTCTAAGAGCGATCTCGCGGCTCGGGTAGCTTCCTCCGGACAGGAGCGGCCCTGGCGGTTATACTCGGATATCGGTTACGATGTTCTTGAGGTAAGTGCGGTATGCTTGCAGCACATCGACGAGCTTCGTTGTCGAATACGGGGCAAGCAGGTGGTTTTTTGCGGTCAATCGGGAGTGGGAAAAACCTCGCTGCTTCGCGCACTCCTGACGGCCGATATCGGGCGGGTAAATGAGATTAGCGCCTCAACTGGCAGGGGGCGACACACCACAACCAGCGCGGTGTTGCTCGATTCAGGCTGGATCGATACTCCCGGGGTCCGGGAATTCGGGATTTTCGATGTTTTACCTGAAGAACTCGCGACCTGTTTTCCGGAATTTGCGGCGCTGAAATGCGCCGTTTCCGGTTGCCTGCATCTGGATGAACCCGGGTGCGGCGCGACTTCGTTGGCTCGGTACGCGAGCTATAGACGCATTCTGGAATCCGTGGTCGCCGGTCAAGGCTGACCGCGCGCCCGGTTCTGAGCACCCGCGGCGCAGGCTTCATATTTGCACCCCGTCATAACCATTTATGCCAGGTAGTTATGCGAAGTAGAGAGCGCAATTTCGAACATCGGGAGTATCGGTACGCTTTTGGCGACTGCCACGTTTGTGTGCATGAGGATCGCCCGGTCGAAAGTTCGCCGGGCGGCCTGGCCTTATTCTTTGTTCACGGACGTTATGGGGATTCCGGATGCTGGCGACCTGTCATCGAACGCATCTCCGATCGGTTCAGGTGCATCTCGGTTGACTTACCTGGATTTGGCGGCTCGTTTTCCGCACGGGATCGGGGCCTCTCGCTCCTGGAATACGGAGCATTGGTTCGGGGTCTTGTCGTCGACCTTGCGACACCATCAGACGCCGTTCTTGTGGGGCACGACTTGGGTGCGGCGATCAGCCAGCTAAGTGTCGTTTTGAGTTCGGACCCCGTTGGGGGGCTCGCTTTTCTCAATCCCGTGTCCCTTCTCGAGGACCCTAATGGCTTTCGAACGGGCTTGTGGGGTTGGTTGGCGCGTAGGAGACTCCGCACGGCTTTGCACCTAGGCGTCGGTTTACCTGTGGAGCAGAGCAGGGCGATGGCCGAACTTTGGGAAACGAGACTGTCACGAGTGAGTATGATCAAGATGTTCGAGAGCCTGCGCCAGACGTGGCCGGGTCCTCATGAACGAAAATTATGGAAAGAGAAGCTTCAGAACTCCCGGATTCCCACGCTTTTTCTTTGCGGTCGAAAGGATCCTTTCGATTCCATCGAAACGGGGATCGCGCTCGCTCTTTTGCTTCCGGAATCCTATTTTTACAGCGATATCGATTGCGGATACTGGCCGAGCATCGAGAGTCCCGACTGGGTGGTTTCCCGGCTTCAGGAATTCATTTTCAAACTGCGCGTTTCTCGTCGAGTCGCTTAGCGGCAGCTTAGCGCGCTTAAATGGGCGCTGGGCTTTCCCGTTGCGATGCGGTAAATGAGGCACATGAAAAAGAGAAGTTCTGGCGTGAGACCCGTCCGCCGCGTTGGGCGCGCTGAAAAAGTCGTTGTGAAACCGGCTGAGAAGCCTGTTCACGCCAGACGGAGTCCCATCGTGAAGAGCCCGAAACGTGAACTGATCGTCCCGGCCGTTGAGAAGCTTTGGTCAAGCTTGTTCCTTTCACCGGTTCATCTCGATTCCGCGCTTTCCAAGCTTCCTAATACAATGAAAAGCGCCCTCGCGACCATTGTACCGACCCTTCTGCTTCGCCCAGTATCCACGATTGAGGCGCTGGGGGTCGGGGTCCCGTCGGGCGAGCCATGGTCTTTGACTCTTGAGCAGCTTGCGGCCTGGCGCCCGATGGCGATCGCGGCTCAACGGCTGAATGAGTTGCGGACTGGGTCATCTCCCGTCCGCGAGATGCGCCCTGTTTTAGAAGATTTTCCGCCCCGAATTCTCGAAGACTGGAAGCGGGACTGGGGAAGCGAGGTCATGAACGAGCTGGTGCTGGTTCTTGGAAAAGAAGCCCCTCTCGGACTGCGGGCTGCCCGAGGTCTCGGCGCTGATGAATTGCTCAAACGGCTGACCGAAGGCTCCCGACTGCCGGTTCGCGCAGAACGATCGCATTTTGCTCCATTCGGAGTTCGACTCGCTAGTTATGCTCCTGTCCTTGGACTCGAGGTTTATCAATCCGGGGGATTCGAGATCCAAGATGAAGGATCACAAATTATGGCGCTTTTCGCACTTTGGCCGGAAATTTTCGCCCCGCTGCTTCAGGCGAAACCGGGTCGAGTCCCCGCAACGAACTTCTCCGTGACCCCGGACAGGCTTACGTTCAAGGCGGTTCCCGCCAGTGTCGTAGATGCTTGTGCAGGCGCTGGCGGCAAGAGTCTTGCGATTGCTGATGCTCTCGGGGGTAAGGGGCGGGTGTTCGCATACGACACTGTTTCCGCGAAGCTTCAGGCGCTTAAACGACGAGCTTCCCGTGGAGGTCTCAGGAACATTCAGGTTCTCGAATTGAAAGAGGGCCAGGAACAGGCGACGTTGCAACGGTTCAAGAATTCCGCCGATATCGTTCTCGTCGACGCTCCGTGTACCGGGTGGGGGGTCTTGCGCCGAAATCCGGATATCAAGTGGCGTCAAAAGATCGACGTTCTGGACAGAATGCCAAGCATTCAGCAGAGACTTTTGAACGAATATGCCGAACTCGTGGCTCCCGGCGGCCGGCTTGTTTATGGCGTTTGCACTTTCAGGATGGCCGAGACCGTTTCAGTGATCCGGAATTTTCTCGAGCAGCATCCCGCATTCGAAGAAGAAGAAGGCGGTTTCCTCGGTCCCGGACCGTGTGATGGGTTTTATATGAAATCAATGCGAAAAAAGGGAGCTTGATGTTCTGGAGGGTTGTAAAAAAAGTCCTCTTTCGGCTTGATCCCGAGAACGTTCACTCGGCTTTTATTCGTCTGATCAGAATCGGGATCCGTTTAAGGGGGGTGCCGCTCAGGATTGCGAGCGGCGAGGCTCAACCCCCGCGATTGGTTTCGAGTGCCTCCAAAATCGTTTTCGGGATGGAATTTCGCTCACGTGTCGGCCTCGCGGCGGGATTTGACAAGGATGCGGAGGTCTTGCTCGGACTTCCCGATCTCGGTTTCGGATTCGCGGAGGTCGGAACAGTGACTCCGCGTGCTCAGCCGGGAAATTCACGACCTCGGCTGTTCAGGGATCCAGCGCGAGCCGCACTGTTCAATCGAATGGGATTCAACAATCTTGGGGCTGAAGTCGTCGCCCGGAACATCGCCGAAGCCCGGGGGGGGTTGCCATCGACGTTCCGCGTGGGCGTCAATATCGGCAAGAACAGAGATACTCCGCTCGAGGAGGCTTCGTCGGATTATTCCAAGGCAGTAAAGCCGTTCGAAACACTTGCTGATTATGTTGTCATCAACGTGAGTTCGCCAAATACGCCGGGTTTGCGGTCGCTCCAGACGGTTGAGGCGATTCGGTCCATTACCGGCGCCGTAATCGATGTCATTTTACGATGGAAGAAACCGGTTCCTCTCCTGCTCAAGCTCGCGCCAGAGATTCAAGGACACGATCTCAAGAAGCTGATGGCAGCCGCCGAGAGTGCCGGAATCAATGGCTGGGTCCTGACCAATACGTTAGGGGGGGGCTTTGAAACACCTCGCGAGACGTTGTCCGGAGGATGGAGCGGTGGACCTCTGACGAACGAAGCCCGTCGTGCCCTCGTTGAAGCACGCTCGCAAACCCGTCTTCCCATCGTTTCGGTCGGCGGAATTCTGACGCCCCAAGAGGCGGTCGCACGCTGTCGGTGCGGAGCTGAGCTGATTCAGATTTATTCAGGATGGATCTTTGGAGGTCCGTCTTTTCCAAGTCGCCTGCGGCGAGCCTTGTCGGAAGCGGGTTTTTGAGAGCCGTTTTAGGCTGTTTTTTTAAAAAAATGAATGGGGCAAAAACGCAAAAGCCCTAGGCCGAAGCCTAGGGCTTTCGAAAACTTAAAGAACCGAGAAGATTACTTCTTCTTTTTCTT
>MEQK01000028.1 GCA_001770175.1 Bdellovibrionales bacterium RIFOXYD1_FULL_55_31
CATACGCGCGAGCATGGCTATCGGGAGGTGATCCCCCCCTTCATGGTGAATCGTCCGACGATGACGGGCACGGGGCAGCTCCCGAAATTCGAGGAAGATCTTTTCAAAACGGGAGTGGCCGACCGGGAGCTTTTCCTGATTCCCACTGCCGAAGTCCCGTTGACGAATATTTATCGGGAGGAAATCCTGGAGGCCTCCAGGCTGCCGCTTTACCTGACGGCTTATTCACCCTGCTTTCGAAGTGAGGCCGGTTCTTACGGAAAGGACACGCGAGGCCTGATCCGGCAGCACCAATTCCAGAAGGTTGAGCTCGTAAAAATCGTCGAGCCTGAGAAATCCTATGAGGAGCTCGAAGCGATGACGAAAAACGCCGAAAAGGTCCTGCAGCTCTTGGAGATTCCGTATCGCGTCATCGCCCTTTGTGCCGGCGATATGGGGTTCTCCGCGGCGAAAACTTACGACATCGAGGTCTGGCTCCCGGGGCAGAACACCTATCGCGAGATCTCGTCGTGTTCTAATTGCGAGGATTTTCAGGCGCGGCGTGCCGGGATACGCTTCAAGCGTGAAGGACAGGGCAAGACGCAGTTCGCCCATACGCTGAACGGCTCGGGGCTCGCGGTCGGCAGGACGTTTATCGCTATTCTGGAAAATTTCCAGGATGAGGCCGGGAACGTATTGATTCCGCCGGTATTGCACCGTTACGTCGAGGGAGCCCCGGGGTTCACGCGCGAGGGCAAAGAGCTTTGGATTCGGCGTAAATAGCAGCTGCAATCTGCCGAAAGGGCGTTTATAAAGAGAACCTCTGGAGAGGTGGCTGAGCGGTCGAAAGCGCTGGTCTTGAAAACCAGAGTCGGGGTAACCCGACCGTGGGTTCGAATCCCACCCTCTCCGCCAGTTCATCCAATTTTAGCGGCGGTGTCTCTGGTCAGTATCTCCAGGTAAGCCGGATACATGAAGCGCCTATTTCGTTGATTTGTTCCGACCTGTTTCAGGATTCCCTGCTCAATCAGAATTTTGACAGATCTATTCAGCGTCATCGTATTTGAGTTCGGGATAGCCTTGAGCAAATCATTGATGGTCGCCACTGGAAAACGGCAAAATGCGTAAAAAGCTTGCATGACGCTTGCGGTGGCGCGATTCGATCTGATTTTTTCACTGTCTCGTTGATGAAGAGCGTGAATATCAAGGGCTGCCTGGTTGGCCATCTGCGCCGTTTCATTGACTCCGCGGAGAAAGAACTTTACCCAGTTCTCCCAATCGCCTTTGTATCTGATCGCCATGAGGCGTGCATAGTATTCAGTCCTATTCGCTTTAAAAAAATAACTCAGGTACAGGAGTGGTTTTTCCATTATACGCCAACTGCAAAGAACGAATGTTATAAGCAAGCGTCCTAGACGCCCGTTCCCATCGAGGAAGGGGTGGATGGTCTCAAATTGAGCGTGTACCAGGGCTGCTTTGATAAGTGGCGGAAGTGAATCGTCTTCGTGGATATACTTTTCTAGATCAGACATTGCCTCTCTCGCAATACCTGGCGGAGGTGGTACGAATTGCGCGGAGGAAAGAGGTGCGTTTGGCGGGCCAATCCAATTTTGAGAGGTCCTAAATTCGCCAGGCGTCTTCGTATAGCCACGGACTCCTCGCATCAATACGGCATGCATTTCGCGAATCAGTCGCGTAGATATCGGAATGTCCTGTAATCGGGATAGTCCTTCATTCATGGCAGCTACATAGTTCGAGACCTCCTCGATGTCGCCGCCGGTTTTAATGTTTGACTCCGCCTCCACAAGCACATCTTCCAGCGAGCATTGAGTTCCTTCGATTTGCGAACTTAGCAGCGCCTCTTTTCTGACGTAGAGATAAACGAATAGATCTGGATCGGAGATGATGGAGGCCAGTCCATTCAATCGCCCTAAGCTTCGATCTGCTTGCGAAAGAAGAGCTAAACATTCTGCATCCATCTGGAGTGCAGGAGCAGGGGGCAATGAGCAGGGGACAAAAGCGAAATAGCCTTCCACTTGTTTCTGTATGCGACCGGCCCGTGTTGACATGTATTGAGAGTTATCCATGCTTGGGATTAAGGTACACCACTAATAACATAAAATCGATAGTTTGTTATTAATCACCAATCTTTATAACAATTGTGTGAGGTTATGCGATTAGCCCGATCCCTAAATCACAATAGGTGCGCGGATTTGGCACACCGCGCCAGCGCTTTGGCGCAGGGCTTTCTGGGCGTCCGGTTCTATTTAGCTGCCCACAGTCATGAAATTTGCTCGAACTTAAGGAGTGATCAAACGAGTTGCGGCAAAAAAACTTTTTCCATCCGGCTCGAAAAAGCTGGCTACAGCTCGGCTACTTCCGTTGTAAGTTAACGGAATTGTTCACCAGGCACCGAGTCCGCCATTTTCCGATTTTATAGAGCTCGCATGAACTCCGTCAGGTCGCTCTTTTCCTGTTTGCTGAGCTTTGTACCCAGCACCAGATTGAAGAACTCTACGGTATCCTCAAGCGTCATCAAACGATCATCGTGCAGATACGGTGGTGATTCCTTGATCCCGCGCAAGGGAAACGTCTTGATGGGGCCGTCTTGGTTGGCAATTCTGCCGTTGATCTCTTGGGGTTTAAAGAAACGCTCCGCGCGCAAGTTGTGCATGAGATTATCCGTGTAATAGGGAGGAGTGTGGCAAGCGGCACACTGCCCCTTCCCAAAAAACACCCTTTCTCCGCGTAATTCGGACTCAGTTGCTTTCGCTGGATCAAGTCTCCCGAGTACCGTCAGCTTTGGGGCTGGAGGAAAATCCAGAAGTTCTTGAAATTCTGCCATGAAGTGGACCTGACTTCCGCGTTCAAGAGGGTTAATTCCTTTTTTTGTCGCGATGACGGGATCTCCGTCGAAATAGGCGGCCCTTTGCTCGAATTCCGTAAAGTCTTCGACACTTTTGAGTGCGCGTTGCGAGCCGAACAATCTTTGAATATTGACGCCGCGTAGACTCGGTGTCCCGAGTCGGTGTCGGAACGGCTGGGGACGGATATCCCCAACGAGGTGTGTGGCTGCATTCGTATGACCATTCACATGGCAGTCAAAGCACATAACTCCACGATGAACCTTTTCCGCGCGTCGGTCCTCTGTTTGGTTGAATTGCTGCTGGGGAAAGGGCGTCAAAAGTAGACGCAATCCTTCCAGTTGCTTCGGATTGAGAATCCCATTGAACATTTCATAGTAGTTGTTGAGAGTGACGAGGCGACCTTTGGAGATGTCTCCAAGATCGAGACGGGTCGTAAGAAATATGGCGGGTGGAAATTCGGGAAGCAGATGATCGGGCAAATCGAAGTCTAAATCAAAACGCGTCAGATCGCGACCTTCCTGCTTCTTGATTTCTTTGATATGAAACTCCGGGAATAGCATGCCGCCTTCGGCATGATTGGGATGAGGCAAGGGAAGAAACCCTTTTGGCCACAGACCTTTGTTTTTGATTTCATTTGGCGTCATCGAGTTCAGCTGATCCCAGCTGGTGCCCGAGGGCAGCTTCACGCGAACCCCTTGCTGAACGGGTTTGCCGCGAAACATCGTCACGCCTTTTGTCGAACTATCGCTCAAATCATAGCGCTCCTCCAGTAGTGCTCTCTGACGCTCCATGATCGGTTTCTTTTCCGACCGCATCTTTGCCATAGTTTTTTCAAATTCATCTTTGATGGCGACGGGAGCGTAACTGGTGTCTTTGGCTTGTGCCAGCACACCGAAAGCCAAGCTCACAGCTGTCAAAATGAAGCGAAGAAAACGCATGGAGTCCTCCTAATTCGGCTAGCGGCACTGCAGGAGGCGCACCAACGAGTGCCATGGCTCATACGTTGGGGTTGATTTGAACTTCAAAAAGGCACGCGGTTCGAAAGTTGTCACATTCTCTCTGCCATTCAAAATCCGCTTTTTTGGTAATTGTGCTGAGAAGCGGAGGTTTTCCGGTTCTCAGCACTCCGTGGTGGAGGTCGACAAAGTTTTCGCAGGCCCACAGTACGGCTCGCTTGAATCGCTCGGTCGTCCGGCTGCGCTTCTTGATGCTGGGAATGCATTCAGTAAACGGCTGTTGGCAGTTCTTGCACCAAAAGCGCCGTTTCTCGATTTGAGAAAAACGCTTTGATCGCGCACGGGTGCGTCTTTGACCGTGCAGAGCCTTCGATCATAAACCGAGTGCGAAAGCGTGGGGCACGAGCACCTTAGCGATTTGGAACAATCCAAAAATTTGGACTGCCAGACAGCTCTCCGATGCGTGGCTGGGGCGACGTGCTGCATTGTGCGTTCCCCGGCTACTCGGCTAGCAACACCCTTAAAGCATTATTTTAGCAGCTGTAGCAACCCCGTTACACATTTGGTTTTTAGGGTGCGTTGGCGCAGCAGTACACTTGTTGGCGGCTTTCCGTTCGTCAACTCTTTGAGCCTTGGATGATCTCTCCAGAAGGGTTGATTCAGTATGTACTTGTCAATGACGTCGTTATCGAGATGGGTTTGCTGAATAAAGTCAAATAACAAATCTGGGTGAGTGGTCCACGCGGGCTCACTAAAAACTCCCTGGGCAATCGCCCAATGATCTCCCGGTCGTTTCAAGAGCGCTTTAAGCCAATTTGGTCGGTCGTTGGTCTGTCGCAAAACTGAGAATGCCAGTTCAGAATCTGCGGTTCCCTTATCAACCAAATGTTGAACCCACTTTTCCCAGCGCAGATGACTTCGCACATGTGACTCGCCAAGTATTCTGGCAATCGCCGCGTCATGACGACCACTATCAACCAATTGCTGCATCCAGTCCGCCCACCTTGGGTGCTTAACGACTTGTGGCTGGTTCAAGACATGCTCTAGCAAAAGCGATTGGCCGGTAGGGCCTTCTTCCATTAGCCTCCCAACCCATTTTATCCAGATGGGCTGCTCAATCCAAAAAGACTGTGTCAGAAGATGCTCGGTTGCATATCTACGAAGTTTTAGATTACTCACGCATTCCTCGGCAATGGTAACATGCCTGGTGCTTACTTTGAGACGAAACCAATTTTCAAGCAATATGTCTGCATACTTGCTGTTTCCATCCCTGAGCCCTCTCCGCACAGTCGCGACGATCTCGTTCTCATCTTCACCCAAGGATGACAAGGATGGATTGAGTATTCTGTTTCTGAGAAGTTCATATTGGCCACGGTTTTGCCAATAGCCTCTTGGATCACCAACGATCTTTTTGAAAAAATCGCTCTTGGATGCTTCGAGGGGTTCAGCTGGAACGACATTAATTGCATTTTTGTTGGTCACAACGACTGTATCAACATTTAGAACGAAGTCCTCGCCCTCAACAGCCCGTGGGTCTAGTTTATATCGAACTGCATACCCAGTCCCTCTGCCACCTTTTAAGTCCGGCGATGTATAGAATCCGTCATTTTGCAGAGAGGTTTCACCTTCAAATCCATTTCTCGATTGGAAGACATTAGGGCCACTTTGTGACGGCGTCAAAAGTGATTCATAAGTTTTCAAATCTTTCGCTTCGTGCGTCAGGATGGCCAAGTTGAGTTCTTTTGCTGTGCGTGACCTCGATTTTGCGCGGGCGCCTAGCGGGCGACCAGACAATGGGGCCTTGTTCAGCCACCACCCCATCGAATCAACCCTATGAATATTCGAAATCGTCTTTAGCTTTTCTGATAATCCCAGTTGTTCAAGTTGAGTCATTGCATATTCAAGATTGGCGGCCCCTTTGATCATTTCCGGGGTTGAGCTTTCCAACCAGTTGATCAGCGTTGTCTTTTTCAATGCCGAGAAAGTGTCAAACATCGCTATTTTTGTTTTAATGTTTCTTCTTCTCGCTTCGGAAATAGGGCGGCCGTTTTTAAACGCATCCGTAAGATATTCGATAACCGAAACGATGGGCTCGTCCTTCATTGCAACAGGCGGAGCACCAAGAGTGCGCGCCGCAAAGGCAAGCAGGATCAGTCCCATGCTTAGCCAAGTAGGATAATGAGGTCGCGGACGCACTCTTGGAATATCCAAAATCCTCCATGCATCTATTCGGTTTGGTGGTGAATTTACCTGATAAATGGTAACCGCATTACTTAACTTTGAGATTGTGCGCGATTGGCGGCTGCCAAAGTTTTGACATCAGAATATTGGTGACCTATTAGTCCCCTCGCGAAAAGGAGAAGCAGCCAAGAGCTGCGCTCGGCATCACACAGCTCGTCAAAATTTTCGGAAATGCCTGGCTACATTTTGTCTACTTTCCCTATTAAGGGCGCCGGATAGCCTTTTTCTCTCTCCGTACTAAAGGTCCCCACTTTTTGGTAGAGATCTGCGTCACGGTTTCGATTCGCCGAAGTCCTGCCACTTCGAAATGCACCTGAGGCTCTCATCCTTCCCCTTTTAGAACGAAATTTGCTTAGGCCGTTCGTCTGGAATATGCGCGAATTCGCGTGTGGCTATTTTTCACCTAAAAAAGGGGGCAGAGGAATCCATGTCTAAAGTCATATCGGGCAGAACAATCACAACGCTGATGTTGGCGTTATTTGGATTAAGTGCGGCAACAGGGCTTGCTTCAGTGCAGGTTCCGCAAACACCGCTCGATTCCAGTACGCTTACGAAATACCTCGATCCACTGCCTGTGCCATCAGTGATCGAAGGATTTGGAATCGGAAAGGGAGGCAGGCCGGTATCCTTGCCGAAGCCCCTCACCATTACGATGTCAGAGTTCGCGCAGCAGGTCCTTCCATCGGATTTCGCCGCAGGACCGCTGGCAGGTTTGACCACGGTTTGGGGATACAACAACTCTTACCCAGGCCCGACCGTCGTGGCAAGAAGGGGGGTTCCGCTGCAGGTCAGGTACCTGAACAACCTCATGAACCCGTCGCTGCAAAAGCTCCTTACAGTTGATCAAACTCTCCATTGGGCTGATCCGCTCTTGCAGATGGGATCTTTTCAACCCTATGCGGGTCCGGTTCCTACCGTTACACATTTGCATGGCGGTGAAGTGGAATCTGCAAGCGACGGCGGACCTGATGCCTGGTTTACGCCTGGCTTCGGGTTGCGGGGCCCGGGATGGGTTTCGCCAGTTTACAACTATCCGAACGGGCAGGAAGCCACGAGCATGTTTTATCATGATCATACGCTCGGAGCGACGCGCCTCAATCTATACGCAGGGCTAGCTGGTTTCTACTTCGTTACCGATCCGGCCAATGAGCCCCGTGGCCTTCCGTCGGGAAAATATGAGATTGGGCTTGCGATTCAGGACCGGATGTTTGATACCAACGGCCAGTTGATGTTTCCGGATGCCGGCGTGAATCCGGCGATTCATCCTTTTTGGACTCCGGAATTCTTCGGTGACACGATTGTCGTGAACGGAAAAGTCTGGCCGCGCGTTGACGTTGAACAGCGACGTTATCGTTTTCATGTTTTAAACGGGTCCAACGCACGATTCTATAATCTGTCTCTCGAGAACGGCGCCACCTTTTATCAGGTTGGAACTGACGGCGGCTTACTTGATCGGCCCGTGGCGTTGACTTCGTTGCTCGTCGCACCGGGCGAAAGGGCGGACATCATCATCGACTTCGGAGGCCTCGCGGTTGGAACGAAGATCCTGCTGAAAAACGACGCGAATGCGCCGTTCCCCAATGGAGATCCGGTTGATCCGAACACAACCGCCCAGATCGTGCAGTTCAACGTTGTGTCGCTAGTAGGAGCGGACACGACCGTTGATCCCGGCACCCTGCCGAACTTGCGCCCGTTTAACCCGATTGTCCGTTTGGAACAGGGACTGACACCACAAACGCCGGTCAGACGCTTGACCTTGAACGAGAACATGGGCCCAAACGGTCCGATTGAGGTACTTCTGAATAACTCCTCTTGGTCGGCGCCCGCCACCGAACTCCCGAGAGTGGGTTCGACGGAAGTGTGGGAAATTACGAACATGACGGCTGACTCGCACCCGATTCACCTGCATTTGGTGCAGTACCAGATTCTCAATCGGCAAGGGTATGATGACGTTGCATACATGGGGGTCTATAATGCCGCGTTCCCGGGCGGGGTCTATATTCCGAAGGCGGGCCCTCCGCCGGGCGGAAACCCTGATGTGACGCCGTTCCTTTCTCCTGGTCTGATAGCACCCGATGCCAACGAGCTGGGTTGGAAGGACACCATTCGGATGAACCCGCGTGAAGTGACGCGGGTTCTGGTCAGGTATGCGCCTCAGGATGCGCCGCTTTTTGGAAAAAAAGCGGCTCGCCCCGGGCTGAATTTATTTCCGTTCACGCCGTATCTCCCGAAGGGATCGATTGACCCGCTGTCGGGATTCCTCACCGGACCCGGATATGTTTGGCACTGTCACATCGTCGACCATGAAGATAACGAGATGATGCGACCGCTGCTTATTCAACCGTAGTTCAGTCTCGTCACGGGCATGCGGTGCCAGGGAACGTCTTGCGTGCGAAAAAGCCCCCGCTGCAATGCGGGGGCTTTTCTCTTTTCGAGCTTGGATTAGAAGCCCTTTTTCAACGAGCGGCCGGAGCTCCGACAACGCCGATCGCATTAATTTCGGCGACATTGGCCCAGGGGTTCCCGTTGATTTCCCTGAGGGCTCTCAACCGGATATACCTCCCCATCTTCGTCGGAAACGAGACGTTCTTTTCGGTAAGATCGGAAGCGAACGTTCCCGAGATGACCGCCCTGCCCCAGTCGGTCCCGTCGGCGCTCACATAAAATTCGTACTGAGCGATCGTGCCGTTCAGGATCAGCGGGTTTGCATCCTTCTTTGGCAGATAGCGGAACCCACTGAGCTGGTAATTCGCGCCGAGGTCAATTTGGATCTCGTGTGGAGGCGTGGGATTCGCGCCAGTATACTGCGTATGCCAGTACGTGGAGGGATTGCCATCAAATGCCGAGGCACCACCCTTGTTTCCGTCTTTAGGATCGACGCTCTCGAAACTATCGACGTATTTGAGTGCCCACCCGGCCTGTGAAATCGTCGCGGGACTCGGATTCGTCGCGGGTGTGCCGAGCAGGTTCAATTCCGCGATATTGGTCCATGGATTTCCGTTGATTTCCCTCAATGCCCGGAAACGGATATAACGCCCGGTTTTGGCTGAAAACGTGATTTGCTTTTCAGTCAGGTCCGAGGCCATTGTGCCGGTTGCAACTGGGCTGCCCCAGCTTCCGCCGGAACTGACGTAGAATTCATACTGCACGACGGTTCCGTTCATTATCAGCGGGTCCACGTCTTTCTTGGGCAGATATCGAAAGCCAGTCAGGCGATAATTTGCGCCAAGGTCAATTTGAATTTCGTGAGGAGGCGTGGGATTCGCGCCCGTATACTGCGTGTGCCAGTAGGTGGCGGGATTGCCATCGAAAGCCGATGCGCCGCCCTTGCTGCCGTCTTTCGGGTCCGCCGCTTCCACGCTGTCGACATAGAGCAATGTCCACCCGGCGCGCGGAACAAAGGTCGGAGTCGGTGTCGGTGTTGGAGTCGGTGTCGGTGTCGGTGTCGGTGCAACACCGGTTGTGCCCAGGGCATTCAACTCAGCGATCGCGGCCCAGGGATTTCCCTTTGCCTCCGAAAGGGCTCGCAACCGGATGTATCGTCCCGATTTCGCCGGGAACGTGACTGTCTTCTCGGCGAGATTCGCGGGGAACGTCCCGGCCGAAAGTGCCGTGCCCCAGTTTGTGCCGTCCGCGCTCACGTAGAACTCGTATTGAGCGATGAGCCCGTTCGTAATCGTTGGATTCACGGAATCCACTTTTGGCAAATACCGAAAACCCTTGATCACGTTGGTTCGACCCATGTCGATCTGGACCTCGTGAGGCATCGGGGCATTTCCGTTGGTATAGGCGGTGTGCCAATAGGTGGCCGGATTTCCGTCAATCGCGCTTTGTCCGGATTTATTGCCGTCTTTCGGGTCAATCGTTTCCACGCTATCCGTGTATTTAACTGACCAGCCTGAGTGAGAAATCGTGGCTGGAAGTTCGACAGGGAGCCCGATTACATTCAACTCGGCTATGAGCGTCCAAGGGTTGCCGTTGATTTCCGACAACGCCCTGAATCTTATGTATCGCCCGATTGTGGCCGGGAACGCGACCTGCTTTTCGGTCAGGTCTTTCGCGAAAGAGCCCTTCGAAACCGGGAGTCCCCAGTTGCTCTTATCGATGCTGACATAGAATTCATATTGGCCGATCGTGCCGTTCTGAATCCCGTCACTCAGAAGTCTTGGCAGGTATTTGAACCCGCTAAGTTCGTAAATCGTTCCGAGGTCGATCTGGATCTCGTGTGGGAGCGGAGCATAGCTCGGCGTGTACGCCGAGTGCCAGTACGTAGCGGGATTGCCGTCAAACGCATTTGCTCCCGAGCCGTTCATGCCGCCGCTTTCGGAAGAATCCGCGAAGACCAGTGACCAGCTTTCTTGCGGGATGACATCAGCGGTCGGTTGCGTTGTTTTGACCGACACCGCCGCACACTGGGCTGAAGCATTTCCCGCCGTATCGAAAGCCGCGACACGGTAGCTGTATGCGGTTGCGGCGGTCAATCCCGAATCGGTGTAGCTCGTTGAAAGAGCCGTTCCGACTTTCGAGCCGTCCCGATAAATGGTGTAGCCCGCGACTCCGACGTTGTCAGTCGATGGATTCCAGGACAGGCCGATCTTGCTGCCCGAAATCCCGGAGCCGATCAGACCGGCCGGAACACTTGGCGCCTGGGTATCGGGAGCCCGCGTCTGGACGGAAATTGCCGCGGATCTCGGGGACATATTTCCCGAGCTATCCGACGCGGAGACCTCGTATGAGTAGCGTGTGCCTGCCGCCAAGCCCGTGTCGCTGTAATTCGTGCTGATCGATGATCCGACCTTCACGCCGTTACGAAAAACACTGTAAGAAGCAACTCCAATGTTATCCGTCGAGGCCGTCCAGGAGAGATTGATCTGTGTTTCGGAAACCGCGGTTCCCGCCAAATTTGAAGGCGTGCTGGGTGACTGGGTGTCGGGCTGACCTTCGAATGCGCCGATATCCGGAGCCGCTCCGGTATAGGGCAGTCCCACGTTGATCCCTGCATCGATCAAGGGACTATCGGCAGAGAGGGTGTAGTACTGTTCCCAATCACCCGCTTTCCGGAATTTCGGGTCAATGCTCAGATTATTCCCGAAGACAGGGCTTGAGACTCCGCCATCCGAGATCCCGCCGGCGTTGAAGAAGTTATTATACCTTACGATCGGGCTCTTCACGTTTCCGGGCGAGCCTCCCTCGAATCTCACGGCAGGGCCGCCGTTCATGTTTTGGATCACGTTGTTCATGATCTTGAGATTCGTCAACGAGGATCCCGCCGCAACGATGATTCCCGCTTGCGGCTGGGAGATATCACTGATCACGTTATTGTAGATCTTGATATTGTCGACCGGAGTATAGAGCGGAACGCCCGGGAGAACAAGAATGCCCCGCCTGGGCATCTTTTCGATCACGTTGTTCCGGATTGTCACATCGAATACGCCTTCGTAGTTATACATGTGACCCGCGTTCCAGACGCTCACGGGATAACCGACGAAGTGATTGTTGTAATAATCCGCGTAGCTCGCCGAGAGCTCGTGTCCTTCACCCCAGGTTCCGGCCGCGCCGAAATCGACGAAGTTGTGGTGAAATTTCAGAGAAAGCGACCCGCCGTTTTTTCGGCCTGAAACGATCGAGAGATAGCCGCCGACAAAGCGGCTATTTGAGATCTCGCAATCGGTTTCAAGGTTCCAGAGTTCGATCGGGATCGGCTCGACGGTGTCCGGGGCCACTGTGATATCGGCGTTGCGGATCGTCAGGCGTTTCGTCCAGCCTGGATATGACTTGATGCCTTGGCCGAGCCCGCCCGAGGCTCTCCTTTCATCGATCACGATATTTTCGATCAGCATGTCCTCGACCGACTGGATCCAGATCGCGGCGCCGATTCCCGGGACCGGAGAGCAGCCCGTGAACGTTGAATTTCGGATCACGTAGCCTTTTGCGTAGGCAGGTGGCGGAACGGCCGGCCAGTCGCTATCCGCGTTCGTCCACCACTCGAGCCCTTGCATTTTCACTCCTTCATTCGCGATGGAACGAAAATTCATCTCCTCCACTTTGAAGTAGTTCCGGCCATTCACCGAAACCCCTACCCTCAATCTTTTCCCGTTTCCGTCAAGCGTGAAGCCGGAAACAGTCTGGCTGCCGTCGATAATCGGATAGGAGAGCGCGGAAACGTAAGCGCCCGCGAACGCGCTCGTGATGGTAACGACACTTCTTCCTTCACCCTTGATGTTCACCCCGGGGGCTAGGACGCACTGGCCGTTATCCGTATAGGTGCCGGCCCGGATGACGATGGTCGCTCCGTGAGAACTCACGCGGCTGCAAGCGTAAGACAAGGAGGCCCACGGGCGGGAGACTGATCCGTCATTGGAGTTGGAACCTGTCGTTGCGACGAAAAAAGTCAGCGGAGGGGCGATCGGCGCCACAGTCGGACTGGGTGCTGGGGCGGCGGGGCAGCCCGTTCCGACCACGTTCAATTCGGCGATGCTCGTCCAGGGGTTTCCGTTGATTTCACGAAGCGCCCTAAGTCGGATATACCGACCGCTCTTCGCCGTGAAGAACACGGACTTCTCGACCAACGTGGAATCGAAAGTTCCACTCGCGGCAGCGGCGCCCCAATTCGTGGTGCTGTCGCTGACATAAAACTCATACTGCGCGATTGAGCCGTTCTGGACTCCGTCCACCGCGCCTTTCGGTAAATAGGTGAAGCCGCTCAAGCTGCAGCTTGAGCCCAGGTCTATTTGGATTTCATGCGGGGGAAGCGGGCTTGCGCTGCTATAGTCGGTATGCCAATAGGTCGCTGAGTTGCCGTCGAAAGCGCTTGCGCCACCCTTCGCCCCATCTTTCTGATCGATCGTCTCGACGCTGTCCACGAAGACGAGTTTCCAGCCAGCCTGCGACAATTTATAAGAGCCATCCGCGGCCACGGCCATTTGTGCTTCGCGGCTCAAACTGGGCGAGGAGGCGTGCTTTTCCTTGAATGTTCTGCCACAGCCCGGCAAGGCCAGTGTGACGGCAATAATAATTCCAAAGGTCCCCGAAATGGGCCGAATCCAATTTCCACGAATTGTTTTCATGTGATCCCCCGAACCAGCGGTCGTCCAAGACGGGCCGCTTTAGCAGCTAAAAAATCCCCTAATTGAAGGATAGAGTCGCCGACCAAATAGCTCAAGAAATCAATGGTGAGTCGGCTTAACTATTTTCTAGTGCGGCAATTTCGCTGTCTATTCTTAGAGTTCCTGGACGCCGTCAGGTTGAGCGGGGCAGCGAGTGTGAGATGTGTCTCTGGATGCTTAACCTTAGTACGGACTGAACCTGTGATCGGTTTTGCGGAGCACTTTCGCCTCGTCGATCGCCTTTCGAAGTTCAGGATCGTTTCGCATTTGGTAATAGATTTTTTTCAAAAATACCTGAACCGCGGCCGGATCAAGGACCTCGCGATATCCGTCGTTCAGCAGAACGGACCCATCCTTGAGATCAAACTCGTGAACAACTCCTTTATGCTCCCAGCTTATTTTCGGTGCAGGACGTGTCGCTCGGCGAACGAGCACCACCGGCACTCCAAGCCTTTCATAAATTCGGCTTTCTCGCGGGTTTGATCGTGTGGGCCCATAAAGTGTCCGTGCGTCTTCGGGTTTGACTTTCAATAGTGCCGCGACACTTTGGCTGGGATAATCGGCCTCAGCGCGATCTGAAACGTAATATGTGAAGTCACGCACGGCGCGGTTGTGGCCCTCCAGATCCGCGTATCCGTAATCACGAATATAGTCGCGCGCCGGAATCGGTCGAACACGCAGGGTCTGGAGAATTTTTTGGTTGTTGAGGGACGTAACCCCGAGTGTGTTCATCAACAGTTCAGTTTCCGTGTTCGGGAAAATGAACATCTTCTTGAGATAGTCCTGAAGGGGTAGAACGCGTTGTACCCCGTGAAAGTCGAGATCGAGAACTTTTCCCTCGTACTCGAGAACGGCATGAAAGGCCCAGGGGTAAGGACCTTTGCGCGTGCGCAGCGCGCGAAGGCCCGTTTCGGGCGCAATCACGTAAAGGACGCGGGCACGATCGAGATTAAAGCCGGGAATTTCGGCTTCGAGGCGGTTCGCAAGCCGAAGGACATTATCGTAGCAAAAATTTGATTTACACACTTTCTTGTCTGCGGCCAAGGCGCGAATCTGAGTTTCCAGACACGAAGCCGGGGCGCCGAACGCGCTAGCGGCGGCGTGGGCCAGACAAACGAGTGCGGCCCCGACACGAACAAGGCGGGCGTGCCATCCGACCCAATATCGAAAACAATCTAAATGCATGGGTATTCTTTCCCTATGAAACAGATCGGCAACTCTATTGGTTTGGTTTAGTTGGTCAGCTGCGCCGAAAAGCGGCTCGAGAAAGTCTTTGAATGTATTCGCGAATGTCCTTTGGCCAACTTGCGATCAATGATCCGAAAAGAGGGCGGTCTTTCGCATAAAGTGCTCTTAGGGCCTCTTCATAATGTGGCAGATTACCGGCCATGACTGTCATAAATTTGTACGTCGATTCTTGCGCTTGGCGGACCTTGTCTTGAGGCTCGTTCTTCTTCTTCGCTTCTTCAACAAGCTTTCGCAAAGTGACGGAGGCCCCCCCGGGCTGAAGCGCAAGCCAATCCCAATGACGGGGCAACAAGCTGATTTCGCGCGAAACGACGCCGAGTTTGGGTCGTCCCGGACCTGGCGCTTTTTCCACGACAGCCGTCGTTTCCTCGAGTCGCTTCAGAACGGCCTCGGGAGAGCCGCGCAGATCAAGTTCGACCTGCGCGGAGGTCTCGTCATCAAAAATCAGGACGGTTTCGTTTCGACCTTTTAGGAGTTCCCGTTTCACGCGCAAGGCGACGTCAAAGACGTTGCCGGACGCGATCCGTTTTTGGTTTAAAAACGCGGTACAGCTGCGATTTTGGGTGGGCTTCATGAAAATAATATTACCCGGG
>MEQK01000029.1 GCA_001770175.1 Bdellovibrionales bacterium RIFOXYD1_FULL_55_31
AGACTTGGGACAAAGCTTTGAAAGTGTACCCCAAAGCAGCGGTAGCGCCGAACACCCTGTCTTTGCTGGATCCAACCGGTGAGGTCGCCAGAAAATATGGGACCCGACAGTTTCCGGAAACGTACATATTAACCAGAGATCTAAGAATTGTTGAAAAATTGGCGGGATCTCAGGACTGGACGAATTCAAGAATCCGATTTCTGTTGGCGCAGGCGCTGGCCCAAACCGTGAAATAATCTCAAGTTCGGTGGACCTGCACATTCGAGAGGGCTTCTGAAACCATTTCCGCCACATTGAACTTTCGTTCGTGTTCTTCGACGATCGGAATTGTCGTCCGGAGCGCGGGGTGCCGATCCGCAAACAGCGTACAGCAGTCGATCCCTTTCCTGATTGAGGTCTCGAAACTTCCAAAACGTCGGGCGGCGGCGATAATTTCGTCCTTATCGTAGGTGATGAGTGGACGAAGAATCGGGATCGTCGCGACGGAGTTAATCGTGCTCAGGTTTTCCACGGTTTGGCTCGCGACTTGCCCCAGGCTCTCACCGGTGATCACCGCATGAAGACCCGACGTTTTGGCGAGCTCACAACCGATTCTGATCATCATTCGGCGGTAAAGGACGGTTCGCATCCGGGCACTGCTGGCGAGCGCTATTCTCTCCTGAATCTTGCCGAAAGGGACGACGTGCAAAGATTGCGGTTCGGGTTGAAACCGGTTGGTAATGCGGACGAGATCCTTCACTTTCTCGAGGACATCGTCACCGATGAACGGTGCACCGTGAAAATGCAGAAACGAAACGGCCGATCCGCGCCGCATTGTCTGAATCGCGGCAACCGGCGAGTCAAGACCGCCTGAAATCAGCGCCAGGACCGGAGCGTTGCTGCCAACGGGCAAACCGCCCGGTCCCTGATATTTCTCTGTCCAGAGAAAGGATTTTTCGAACCGGATTTCCACGCCCACGGTCATCTCGGGATCTTCGAGATCGACGAGGAGGTCGGGGTAACGTTCCTTGATCTCGCCTCCAATGAAATAGTCAATCTCACCGGATTTTTCAGGAAGGGCTTTGTCGCTCCTTCGGGTCAGCACCCGGAAGCTCTTCGGAAATCCATGGGCGCTGATGTAGCCTTGGAATTCTTCAAGCGCAGCCTTGATGAGCGCGTTTCTTTCTGTGGGGACCTTGCGAATGGGGCTGATGCTCGAAATTCCAAACACACGTTCAAGAGCATCGCGTACGCGCTCGTTCCATGGAGTGTCAATGAGAATACGCCCATGTTGACGCTGCGTTTGTATCCTGATCTTTTCAAGGTCGGGACGCCCGAGCCTGAGTTGCCGTTCGATCATTCTTCGCGCATTCGCCGCAAGGCACTCTTCAAACCAGCCGCGGTTATCTCCCTTAAGTGCGATTTCATGGTACCGGAGGACGATGGCGCGCTCAGGAGAACTTCCCGGAAGACTCTGTTCGGTCATTTTCGAGATTCGCTCCCGTCGCGGCTTCGAAGCCGAAGTTTGCGCCCTTGTAGCCTCTCCATATGCGCAATCGAATCCTCGATCGTCCTGGCGAGAAGGTCAATATCGGCAACGCTGTGCATGTCCGAGAAGCTGATTCGAATGGCCGCGCGCTGTATGTCAGCTGGCAGTCCGAGAGCGGCTAAAACAGGATCGGCGTCATCGCTGTGCGAACCACAGGCCGATCCTGTCGCGACAATGCAACCTCGCTCTTCAAGGAGTCGCGAAAAGGGACCCGCGGAAAGGCCAGGAATACTTAGATTAACAATATAGGGGACCGAACCGGGCGGAGAGTTCCAGCGGATCAAACTCCTGGAGGGGGTTGGGGCAAGAAGACCGTACGTCGTCAACTGGCTTCGAAGCCGGCTTCGCAGTGATTCGGTGTGAGAAATAAATTCCTTCATTTTGTTCAGCGAGCGGCGGGCCGCGACGTGAAAGCCCGCGATGAGGCCCGCGTTTTGTGTTCCGGATCGCAACCCGTTCTCCTGATCACCACCCCAGATCAGTGGCCGCAACCCAAGCTGTCCTGATCGGGTCAGCTGCGAATTCAGCAGAATGAGCGCGCCCACACCCTTAGGACCCTCGATTTTGTGCGAGGAAATCGAAACGAGGTCGACTCCCGAGTTCCCGGTGGGGGCCGGGAGCTTTCCGAAAGCCTGCACGGCATCCGTATGAAAAAGAACGGCCGGGGCGCGGCTTTTGGCGGTTCTGGCGAGTTCAGTTACGGGATAAGCCGAGCCGACGACATTGTTCACCTGGTGAATGCTGATCAGCGATGTTTCACGTGTGATCAGATTTAGAAATTCTTCCGGGATTATCTCGCCATTTTCGGTTACCGGCAGCGTTTGAGCATCGATTCCGAACGTCGAGAGAGCGGTCGCGCTCTTTTTGACCGCGGGATGCTCAAGGCTGGAGACGAGAACTCGTTGGGGCTTCCCGCCGAACGGGCCAAAGGCGACCCCTGAAATGGCCAGGTTATCGGCTTCGGTTCCGCTTCCGGTAAAAACGACTTGCTCGGGCGATACATCGAATACCTCCGCAAAGAATACCCGGGCTTCACGGATCGCTTTGGCCGATTGCTGTCCAAGCGCGTGGCTCGACGAGGGGTTGCCGAAATGCGTGCCGGAATAGGCCGCGACCAATTCCAGGGCCTCCGCGCAACAGCGGGTCGTTGAAGCTGTATCAAAAAAAATTGCCACGTCATGCTTGTAGCCGAGAATGGACCCGATGCCAAGAGAACGACGAATTCGGGAAGAAAAATTTTAACAATCGCCGGCTTAGCTAAGTTCTCGAAGTGGCTAGAAAAACGACAGTCTGTCAAAAAGATTGGAGCTTTTGTTTAATTTTTGGCCATGTCTTTCCGATATGCAGTGTGGAGACAAACACTATGATCAATTGGGAAGAGCTGAAACACATTCATGTCATTCGAAAACTCGAAGAGATCCTCGCGCAATGGTTTCACACGGATATATTTTTCGTGGATGAACGAGGACAGGTTCGGAACTACGACCCTCTCGATCGCCAGCGCGAGTTTAAGAACCCGCTTGCCGCGAATTTGTTGCCTAAGGATCGCGGCCGGCAGCTTGTGTTGAAAGCTATCGCTGAAGCGAATGAGAAGGCTTTCAAGGGTGAGGGCGCGCACATGACGCTTGTCGGTCCGACCGGCCTCGAGAGCGTCGTCATATCCCGGATCAGTGTGGATCAAGAATTCCTCGGAAGTGTTTGCGCATACTCTTTTCTAGAAAAGCCCGTCGATAGTGAACTGCGAGCGAAGGCCCGCGTGGCCGTCGAGGCTCTCGGCATGGATGGAGAATCCTTCGATAACGCCGTTTCCCGGTTGAGGGTTCTGAGTGACGCCGAGAAAAAGTATTTTTACGAGTTGGTTGATCTTGTCGCGCAGGAGATCGTGACGTTCCATACTGAGATTTCGAAGCGGGAAGAGCGGATCAATGCCCTTAACAATCAACTTGGGAATCGTTACAGCTATGATTCGATGATCGGGAAATCCAAGCCGATGCAGGAACTCTATTCGTTGCTGGACAAGATTCGGAACTCCGAATCGACCGTTCTGATCCAGGGCGAGAACGGAACCGGGAAGGAGCTGATTGCTCGCGCCATTCATTTTAATTCGCCGCGAAAAGACGCCCAGTTCGTCACGGTCAATTGCTCGGCTTTCAATGAGAACCTGCTCGACAGTGAGCTTTTCGGCCATGTGAAAGGTTCGTTCACGGGGGCGATCAAGGATAAGAAGGGTTTGTTCGAAGTGGCCGATAAAGGCACGTTGTTCCTGGACGAAATCGGAGACATGTCGCCGACAATGCAAGTGAAACTTCTGCGTGTTCTTCAGGAAGGTACCTTGACTCCGGTGGGGGGCACCGAACAGCGCAAGGTCGACGTCAGGGTCGTCGCCGCGACAAATAAGGATCTTAAGGAAATGATCGAGATCGGGACATTCCGCGAAGATCTCTATTATCGCATCAACGTTATTAATCTCATCGTTCCGCCGCTCAGGGATCGCAAGGAGGATATTCCGATTCTCCTGGACCACTTTTTGACCCGCGGCTGCAAGGAAAAGCATCTTCCGCTGAAGGTCTTCGCCAAGCGGGCACTCGAGAAAATTTTCGATTACCCTTGGCCCGGCAATATTCGCGAGCTCGAGAACGAAGTCGAGAGATTAGTCGTTCTCTCGGGTGACGAGGAACGGATTGCCGTGGATTTGCTCTCTCAACGGATTCGAGAGCACGGTGAACAATCGAAAGTTCAAGGAGTGCGGGTCGCCGGAAAACTCAAGGATGCTCTTGAAGAGCTTGAACGAACGATGATCCGTGAAGGATTGCGTCGCACCAACTGGAACAAGAGCCGTCTGGCGAAAGAACTCGGAATTTCCAGAGCGGGCCTGATCATGAAGGTTGAAAAATATGGGCTCGACAAGCGCAAGCTGGCTCGAGTGGGCGAGGGCGCCGCGTAAGGATCAGTCGTTGAGGGCGCAAGGCTAGCGGCCGCGGAGTTCATTGCCGAACGGGTAGCGCCAGCCCTTGAACTCATTCGATGAATTCGAGCGCGCTCCGGACCCTCCCCCGGAAAATCCGAAGTAGAAGCGCAATACTGCGGTGACCTCGGCGACCGGCTGCGGACTCATTTCCTCACCCGCTTTCACGAATTGGGCGGCTGCGGCGGTTCCCAGAGAGAACTGCGGTGTTACGGACCAGAGAAAGCCGGCTTCGCCGAGATAACTCCAGGCACTGCTTGGCATTGAGAAGTTTTCGATTCCCGCGGAGGGTTCTACTCTCCGCCAGATCAGGGGAGTCGCTCCCACGGTCACAAAAATTTGACTCATTTGGATGCGCACCATCGGGTAAGAGGCCATCAGTGAATAGGAACTCTCAGTCCCGTTGCTGCCGGTGCTCAAACGGTGGTTGAGCCCGATCTGTACCTCCAACGGGATTTGTCCGCCTGACGTGCTATAGGCAAGACTCAGATTGAATGCCGCGCCCATATCGGCCGTGGCTGGAATGCCTGTTCCAAAAAAAGGAGCTGCGCCACGGATCTGGGTTACTCCGCCTTGAAGCTCGTAATAAAAGCTCGAGGCTGCCCAAACTGGCCGCGCAGTCAGGAATATTCCCGAAATGACCGATAGTGCTATGCGTTGAAAGCGGCCTCTGAGCGAGGTCATAGATCATTATGGTATCGCTTCGACACGGGGGGTGCAAACGATGCTTTATCGGGTCGGCGCAGCCGCATGAGTTGCAGATTGAACACCCACATGAACGATCGAACGAGAGCTGGTTTTCTGCGCGGGCGGCCGAGTGGTCTGCACATGTCTCCTGGTCCCGAGGAGGATTGCCGAAGAGAACAGCGATATCAGGACCAATACGGAAATAAGCTGCGTGAGAAAGCTCATAAAGAGCGCTTGAAACAGCTTTTCTAGGAACCCCATACCGCTTTGCCTCGTGAAATTACGGCCGCGAAAAGGCCGGACGAGTAAAGCGGATGCATGAAAAGTTCCAGGGCGTTTATTCGATTTCTATCTTGTCCACTCCGAGAAAATATGTCGTAACGGACATCTCATGAAATGCTTGACGGCCCGCGTCTGGCGTTGTGTATGCGATCCAGCGCTTTCCAATTTTTTGAATGTCGGCGAAAAACTCCCCGTAACTCTGAGTTGCGGCATTCTTGAGATAGCGGATCTTCATTATTCCGCCCTCGCGCGCTGAAATTTCAGGCGCGCTCAGGGAAATGATTGTCATTCCGAACTTCCGCATGAAGACGACGCCCTTGCTCATTTGGCCTAAAGAAAACAATGTGGGTTGATCGACTCCGAATTCCTTGGCCCCGTCGCCTGTGCAGGCATAGCCCATCCCGGTCAGATCGTCCTGCTGGTTCGTTAAGATTTTGAAATCACAAAAAATCTGCGGTTTCGGACCGCTCTTCATTCGAATCAGAGTCTTCGCGGAATCGGCTCTTCCTTCGGAAGAACCAGTTAGAAGGCAACTGAAAATCAGTACCGGAGTGATCATCGCGAACAGAGCAGCTTTCTTCATAACCGAGTATGTCCTCTCAACTGTTTAGCCGGAACGAGTGAAAATCCGGCTCCAAGCAGCCGAAGCCGGCCGCACCAGGTTCTTAACGCGTTGCATCATTTTATGCAAGCCTGATTGCTTGCTTGCAATTGGAAATGATTACGTGGGGTTGTCCTAATGTCTAATCTTCTGGATAATAGCGAGATGCTCGGCAGTGCCGATCTTCTGACCGACATCCGAGATGGTTACCGGCTGATAGGGTTGTGGAAAGGCCTCTTTCTTAAGTGCTCGGATCCTCGCCTCTGCATGGAGGATGACTTCAGGGCTCAAAGTTCCCGAGTCCAGGGCTCGCGAGAGGGTTTCGTAAGCTTTTCGCGCTGCCGCTTCTGTTCGATAAATGAGAATATCGCAGCCTGCTTGGAGCGCCAGGATCGGGGCTTCATCGGGCCCGAAGTGGTCTGTTATGGCCTTCATTTCCATATCGTCGCTGATGATCACCCGACTATAGCGCAGCTGTTTGCGAAGGAGTTCCTGGAGGACTTTGCTGGAGAGGGTTGCTGGGAATTTGGGATCCAGCTTCGCGTGAATAATATGGGCGGTCATAACCATGGCGCAATGCGATCTGAAGGCTTTCGAAAATGGCTTGAACTCCCGTTCCTGCAGCACTTCCAACGCGGTTTCAACTTTGGGTAGCGCCATGTGTGAATCGGTGGAGGTGTCGCCGTGTCCGGGGAAATGTTTTACGCAGGGCTGGACTCCATGAACGAGATGGCCGCGGACCATGGCACTCGATATTTTTGAAACGACCTCTTCCGTCGAGCCATACGCGCGATTCCCGATCACAGGATTTTTCGGATTGGACGCAATATCGACCACCGGGCAAAAGTTGAGATTCACTCCGACGGCTTTGAGTTCCTTCGCGACAACTTCGGCCACTGCAAAGGCCAGTTTGGGGGAGTTTTCTGCTCCGATAGCCGCTGCATCGGGTATTTTCGTAAAACCTTTTTTGAATCGCTGAACTCGGCCTCCTTCATGATCCGTACTGATCCACAGTGGAAGGTCTGTCCGGCATTCCTGGATCTGATTCGTGAGTTCGGCGAGCTGGGCGGGGGAGTCATAATTCGATGCGAACAGAATAATGCCACCGATACCCGCTTGCGATAGGAACGCCGAGGTGTCGTCGGCTAATTCCAAACCGTTGAATCCGATGATGAAGAGCTGGCCGAGAGCTTTGCGGGCCTGGTCAATGTTTGTCATTCAGGTAATCATATCCCGTTTAGGTTAGTTCGAAAGGAATTTTTGAGCCACTTCTTTGGAGACTTTTTCGACCACCGTCCTCGTTTCCGGCATCTCGATTCTGACAGCGGTCCCGGTTTCGTCAACATACCATGTGCTTTTTACGTCCCTGTATTCGAGCGACACTTTTCGCGTTCCCGTTTTTGTGGAGAACTCATCAGGCTTTTCCAGCCGTACTCTTCCCGGAACCGTGGCGAAATTTAAATCGAGATTGTCTTCTAGAATCGAGAGGAATGAAATGCTTTGGCCATGTTTGAGCTTCGGAAGCTGAAACCCGAGCCAGACAGGAAAGAATTGCGAAAAAAAGGTCTTGGGCGCGAGAACTTTTCGTACAATCGGAAGTTCTGTTTGGCCTTTGCGCACTTTGACGTGGAGTACCTTTCCATCTTTCACGTTGCCGTCGATGGTTAATTCGCTGGAACGGTAGGTCGAATGAAAATTGTAGAAGAGCGGAGCCAGGTCGGGCGTGTTTTCGGAAAAAGCTCCGAGTTGTTCCTCGTTGATGTAGTCTTCCTCTTTCTTCCAGACATGACTTCGAAAGAAGAGCCGGTCGCGCTTGAGCTCCACTCGTTCGTTGTAATAGCCGTATCGAATTGTTTTATCCACGGTCATCACGTACCAGGAATCCCTGATCGGCTTTGGAGTTGCCGCGAAACTGACGCACCCAGTCACCGCTGAGATGAGCAGAAGAACAGTGCTTAAGATATGATAAAAAGTAAAAAATCGTCTTTTTCTCATGATTTAAGACCTTATTAGAACAGGACTTTTTCTTCAAGTCATGAATCGTTACCCTAAATATTTCGGAGCAAAATCCGATGAGTGGAATATGAGAACGAAACCTTGGCCGATCATTGTTCTAGCAATCCTGTATGTTCTTGGACCCTTCTTCAATACGTTCGCCGGCGCCCTTGTGATGCACCTGCCGTATTTTGAATACGTCCAGGCGCTTGTGAAGCATGGCACGTGGTGGGATCTGATCACAGTCGTCGGATTGTATCCGCTCGCCGGGTTCGCGATTTTCTCGGTCAAGGAATGGAGCTATCCCGTCTACTTGATCGTCATGGCGATCGCCTCGTGGGCGAATTTCCAGGATTACCGGCATTTTTCGAGTGTATTTACGCTGCAGCTTTTCATCGCGACCACAGTTCTGAATGTCGGTCTCGTCAGTTACTTTCTTTTGCCCGCGGTGCGCGCGGCCTACTTCAACAAACGATTGAGGTGGTGGGAATCCAAACCCCGTTATGAAATCGCGGTTCCGGCTGTTTTGGAGCGGGACGGTTTTCGAACGAAATGCACGATCGCCAACATTTCTGAAGGCGGGGTGTTCTTAAAGTGCGGCAAGAAGCTGGAGCAGAACGAAGTAGTGCAACTGCAGTTCACGGTATTCAGCCGGCCAGTCGACGTTCAGGGCAAAGTGGTTTACCGTCTTTGGAAGGGAATACGCGGATACGGAGTCGAATTCATTCATACCGATGAAACTAAGCAGCAGATCATCAGGCTGACTAAAGGACTCCGGCTTATGGGGATGCAGACCCGTAGCAATGCTCCGGACTGGAAAACCAGCTTCGCGCAGTGGATCGTGAATCTCGTCACTTCCGGACGTGGTTGGGTGCCGGAACTGCCGCCCGCGACTCTGTCCGTGAAAACTCCGGGTAAACGACTCGGCAATGTGTACCGGCTGAAGGATAAAAGACGTAAGCCGAAATCGGCTGCGGCGTAGGCCGAGCCTGAACGGGCGCCAAAGCCCGCTAGCCAGGCCGGACGGACGTATATGGATGCGATAGAAAAAGGCCAGCTAGTTATCTATACCGCGTATGCCCTGATCGGCCTTGGGACTTTCATTGTCGCGAGAATGTTCGTTCAGGAGCAGGAGAGCCGCACTGCGCAGGAAAATCTTGCCGAATTGGGCAATCGCGATGCAAGCAACTTCCTCGTAAAGATTACCCGGCCCTTTTTCACCCAATACGTCGTTCCGATGCTTCGGGGGAAGTCCTTCTGGGAAAGCCGTCGAGTTCATTACAAGCGTAAATTGGTCGCGGCGGGCCTCAGGGAGGAACTCACGCCCGACGAGATGATCGCTTTTAAACTTTTCTTGATCCTCTTTTTTCCGATTGTGCTGGGTCTTTTGAAGGTGGGTGATTTCATCGATGTCGCGATCCTCACGGTGCTCGCATCCGGGATCTTGGGTTGGTTTTACCCCGATATTTGGCTGAAAAGCCGTTTGCAGGCCAGACAGCGGAGAGTTTTGAAGTCGATGCCCTTCGTAGTTGATCTGCTTGCGCTCTCGATGGAAGCCGGTTTGGACTTCGTGGGCGCCATTGGAAAAGTGGTGGAAAAGTCCAGTCCCAGTCCCTTGGTCGATGAATTCGGGCAACTCTTGAAGGAAATCAAGGTCGGCGCGTCCCGCCAGGAAGCGCTTCGCGAAATGGCTTTGCGAATTGACATGATGGAGATGAATTCGTTTGTCTCAATCCTGATTTCGGCGGATCAGATGGGCGCCTCCATCGGGAAAATCTTACGTCAGCAATCGGAACAGATTCGCAGTGAAAGAATGCTCAAGGCCGAAAAGGAAGGCGCTAAAGCCGCGCAAAAAATTCTGATTCCGCTGGTCTTCATCATCTTGCCCGCAGTCGGATTGATGATTTTCGGACCTTTCCTGCTCAGCTTCATCTATCCGACGGGCAGTTAAGAGGTTCCGACAACTTCAACCGTGCTTGCCTGTGGCCCTTCTTCACCCATTTCCTCGGCGTAGCGTACTTCAGAGCCGATTTTCAGTTCGTCGAACTTACCGTGGACCAGGCTGTGGCCGTGGAAGTAGATTTCTCGGCCATCTTTCGCCTCGATGAAGCCGTAGTCGCCATCGCGCCCGCCTTCCCTGAGAATGCGAACAACTCTACCCCGCGAAGAGCCCTGTTGTTCCGACATGTGGACCCGGATACGGCGCTGCCTGGTATAATCCTGAAGTTGCCGTTGAATTCTGTTGAACGCGTCTCTCAGGGCGACATAGATATCCTCGTGGGCGCCGTCATAATCCGGTCTCCCGCTTGTCACGATCGCTTGGCCGGGTACTCTGAGGTCGATTCGGACGGAGTAAAGGTTTCCACGGCGGTGTCTTTGAAAAGAACGCCCCACCGTGACATAGCACCAAGTGATGCGGTTGAAGAATTGCTCGAGCTTGGCAACTCGCTCCTTGATGTCGGCTGTTACAGCGGGCGATGGCCGAAAGTCGCGATAAGCAATTTGCACCGGGATCATGACTGCTCCGATCTGGTCTCTTGTTTTCGCTTCTGACGATGCAAAAAAAGTGCGGTCTATGGACAGCGTTCGGCTAAACGGTTATGAAATAATCATGTCGCATATTCTGTGTGTGTTCCGGCTGTTGGTGATCGTGTTTACATGGGTGGGGGTAAGCTCCCTCAATGTCTTAGCGGGCGGGCCTGCGACGGCCGACGAGCCGGCGTTCTGCGACCCGGAAAAGTTCTTGTCGCTTGAAGAGACGCCGGTCGTGGCGGGAATCGACCGGCTTCGCGTCTTTCGCATAGGCCGGTTAAGGTTAGCCGGAATGGCGGTCGGGGCTTCTGAAGCCAGTGACGTAATCGGTCTTGCCGAAACCTATTCTGTGACCGCAGACGACCATTACTGCACCTGGTATGTGAATAAGGGAAACAAAGAGGCTGAAGCGGAATTTAATTTTCATTACGTTTCAAATCCTCTTTATTCAACGCCCGGTCGCGCTGCGAAGGAATTCATGGGAACATTGGGATCATCTTTCAAGGGAGGTCCGGGCATCCCGAGTTTTTGGTCTTGCGCGGTTAATTCGGGTTATATCGCCATGGGATGCAACGCCCAGATGCATCGCGGGCCGTCTGTTTTCGGGATGATCCTGGCTTTCAGTGGCTGTTCCTCCGAACATGCCCTCTCCATAGTCAATAGGATCTGGGGTCTGAACGGGGTCCTTCCTGAAGTTCGGCTGGCGATCATCCAGGCTGCGCGTGATTTCGGCGATAGTCGCCCCGATCTTCGCGCTAAATTGCTCGGCGTGATGCTATCCGAAGTTGACGCTAGCTTTGTCCTGCCGTAACGATGATCCAACGAAGGGAAAAACTCCCTATCAGAACAAAGGATGCGCCGAGAAAGCGGTAGTTGCCGACTGGCGGGCGCAGAATTCTTCCGAGGACGAACGGCAGACATAACCCGATCATGACGGTGAATACCCAGAATATCGCCGTGAAGCGTCCGCCCAGAAACAGATCCGCGGGTGTCGATCCGTCTGGATTGCCGATTCGGGTGAGACCAAAAATATAGAGCAGTATCAATGCGAACTCAGCTGAAATGGCATGCATCTCCCAACGGTGCAGATTGTTCTCTTCGGTAAAAAGAGTGAGAATTGCGGCACCCGCTGAGAACCCGGACACGAGAAATAGCGGACCGAGCACGGCGGAGTTCCAGGCCGGACGCCCCAGCGAGCTGAGGAGAATGCCGGTATAAACCCCTAGTGCGATTCCGAGAAAAAGGTTTGTTTGTTTCAGGACTCGCTCCTGTGAGATAGCCCAGCGTCTCGCAGAATGGATAGTCCCTAGCAGAGGGGCGGGCGTTAGCCGGGCGATTTCGGCTTCCTCGACTCGCGTCAATCCGAAAAGGAGTGCTGCGGGATAGATTCCCAGGAGGATCCACGATCCCCAGGACATCGGTGATTTCCACTGAAAGGCCAGATAGAACCGATACACGTGCGTTTTGAAGGCCAGATCCATGAACAATGCGGCCATTCCAACGGAAAGAATGAGAACTGAAAGAAACGGAAGAAGACGTTCCGGGCTCGAATGTCCCGAACGAATACAGCTCAGGATCATGAGCCCCGCGCTCATTCCGCCCAGAAAAAGATAGACGGCGATTTCCCAGTTCCAAATGGGTGAGTTCATCCGCTGCAACCTCCACCTTTCTTTTTCGTGGTTCCGCCAGTTGCCGCTGGTGGGGGAGGGGGCGGCGCTTGTTTCGCGCCGGTGAGAGAGGAATAAAGGGCGGCTCGAATCCGATAGCTTCCAACTTCATCAGGACTGGCCGAAGGGCCCGGGTGGTTTGGGGCAGTCAAGGCGAATGACTTCCAACCCTCGAATCCTTTCTCGAGAATAAAGACCCGCCCGGGGTAAGTCGCGGCCGCTGCCGGGACCTCGTTGAGGTCGATCCCGCCAACCAGGATGAGATCGCGTCCGCTCGTGTCTTCGCTTAGAGCAAGGGTCGTCAATTCAGCCAGTGGTACGCATTCCGAGCCGGGAACCCTCGTTTCGAGGCAAGCCTCCCGCTCTCGCAAATCAATAATACGAAGCCGCCACGGTTCTTTCAGGACCCGCTCTCCCAAGTCAGCTTGGGACAGGGGCAGCGCTGAGGAACGGCTTGAACCGTTGCGTATCGTGAGAAAAAGGGTGAAGCAGGCGATGAGCGCGAGAGCTCCGAAAGTCGCGAAAGTGGACTGTCTCGCCAACCTGGAATGCCGCTCCGGGAGAATGTTATTTTCGAATTCCGTGTTTCCGGATCGCTTTAATTTTTCGGAGAAGTATTGTTCGACCTTTTCTGCCCCTAGGAAACAAAGGATGGCCATCAGGGCGACCGCTGCCGCGACTGCCGGAGCAGGAAGGTGCAGTAGGTCGTAGAGATAAACGTGCCCGAGATTGCTTGCTTCGTGGAATCTTGAAAAAAGCGGAAAAGCCTCGGAATAGATGAAACTTCCGATAATTACCCCGATAAAAGTGAAGAGACCGTCGAGATTGCCAGAAGCCGCGGCAACCGCTGAAGTGCCGGGACAATACCCCGCAATGATGAAGCCGATCCCAAGAAGAAATCCGCCGACGATCATGGGCCAGAGGAATGTTTCACTCGTGGCCCAATTCGATAAGGTCCTGAGCTCAACCAGCCCGAGCTGCGAGAACACGACTATTCCAAGGCATGCGGTCACAATCGCGCCGAACATGACTTTGAATACCGTCATGTCGTAAAGGTAAAATTGGGCCGCGAGTTTGGGAGAGCGTCCGAAGCCGGCGCGCTCCAGGACGAACCCGAAAGCGAAGCCGATAATGACGGCGACTATAAGGCCGAATTCCCGATGATGAGCGCTGAGTGAATCGAACGGGAAAATCATAGCCATTCCTTTTTCATGAGCCGCGCTAAAGCGTAGCCGCCGGCAAATACCGAGAACATAAACGCCCAGCTGCCGAGCGAGAGCAGAGCGCCGCCGCTGAGTGCCTGCCCGGAGGTGCACCCTCTTGCGAGTCTCGCGGCGATGCCCATCAGAATTCCGCCTGTGAGTGCAAAGACGAGCCGGAACTCGGAAGAAATCCTCGGACCTTTTAGAATGCCAAGCTTCATCCGTCCGGCTGTGAGCGCCGCGACGGCTCCTCCGAGAAACAGGCCGAGCACTTCAAAGACGAGCCAATCGTCGAGTGGATGCGCGCCATCTTCCTTGAGGCTCGCCATGACGGGATTCGCGTTCACGTGAGCCGGGGCGATCGCGCTGACTACGGCAACGCCGATCCGGTTTGCTGCTCCCGAAGCTCCTAGGCCACGGCCCATGATGAGAAAGCTCGAAAGGAGAACCAGACCAAGTGCTATCCCGGCCAGGTACGGGTTCCAGAAAGGCTTTTCAAAATGACTTTCGTTCATAAAGCTCCTTGTTTCAAATCAGGAAGTACACGTTTGGCTTCGCACCCGAGTCAGGCCGGTTGACTTTGTGTCGGCGCGCTCGAAGGAGACGCGAGACTTCACTCGTCGCGTCTTCAAGGTCGCCGAACTTAAGTGCCTGTGTTGGACAGACTTCGACACACGCCGGTAAAGCTCCCGTTTTGGTTCGATGAAAACAGAACGTGCACTTGTCAACAAACCCGTCCGGATGAACATAGCGGGCATTGTAGGGACACGCGCCGATACAGGCTTTGCAGCCGGTGCATTTGTTCCGACTGACAAGAACCACGCCGGCTTCGCCGATATGGCTTGCCCGTGTCGGACACGAGTCAACGCAAGGTGGCCGGCTGCACTGGTTGCAACGCTCGGATCGGATTTCCTGGCTCAGGCTCGGAAATGTTCCCGCTGTTTCGGTAATCACCCAATCGCGACTTGTGCCCTCGGCCAAGGCGTTTTCCGTTTTACAGGCGATTACGCAAGCGTTGCAGCCGACACATCGCCGGGTATCCATTGTCATGATAAAACGTTTCACAAATCACCCTTCATGATTCTCGATTCGCACGAAATTAACGTTCATACCGGTTCCGCCCATCAACGGGTCAGTTTTGTATCGCGTCGTGAGCTCGCTGTCGGAAGCTCCGCGTCCGTTTGCCCGGCCAAGTCCTTTCGACGTGTGACCGAAGCCGTGCACCAGATAGACGCAATCGCCGCGGATCCGTTCGGTAACTTTTACCTTTACCGGCATGGAACGGGCGCCATCTTGGTTCACGAGCCGTACTTTATCGCCGTTTTTCAGGGCGCGGCCGAATCCCGAAATCGCCTTACTGGCTGCTGTATTTATCCAAACTTCGTTTTCCGGAAAACTTTCGAGTAAAAGCTGGTTGTTGGTTGTACGTCCGAATGTATGAACGGGCGATCGACCACTCAGCAGTCGGAACATCCCGGGCGGGGGTTCTTCAGGAGGATAGAAATTCGGGAGCGGGTCGGCTCCCAAAGTCTTGAGTTCCGCGCTGAATAGCTCGATTTTCCTGCTTTCAGTGCCAAACGCGGGTTTGAGTCCTTCTTCTTCGCAAACCGGTGTTCTTTTTCCGAGTACTACGCCGCTTTTTTCGAGACGGGTCCAGTCCAGCCCGCCGGCTTCGGCGCGTTTTCTCAGATATACTCGGGCATCATGCCAGGGGAATTGCGCTCCCAGTCCGAGACGTGCCGCGAGCTCTTTTGCGATCCACCAGCCTGGCTTCGAGTCGTGCAACGGTGGGACTACCTCTTGCCGAATCGCGACGAAGGGTTGCTGGTATTGCGCTGAATAGAGGTCATCTTCCCGTTCGAGGTAAGTGCATTCGGGCAGGACAACGTCGCTCCAGCCACAGATCTCGGCTGGCATGGTGTCGATCGTGGCGATGAAATCCAGATGTTGAATAGCCTCGATGGTTTCTTTCGGATTCGGGAGACTCTGCATGAGGTTGGTCCCGTAAACGAGCCAGCCCTTGATGTCGTAAGCGGCGGTTCCCGGAATGGAGGCCTGACGCAGGCCAGAAGCGAGGACTTCATCGGCCACGGGAAATCCGCCGCTTTTGGGTCGATCAGCCGGAGACCGCGGCTTGTGAGTTGAAGAAGGTGTGGAATAGGCTGGAATCGGCATTTTTGATGAAGAGATATATCCGCCTCTCCTTCCATAGCTTCCAAGGAGAGCTGCAAGGATAGCCATGGCGCGGGCTCGTTGAGTATCGTCCCCGTACCAGGTGGTGTGGCGTCCCGGATGGATTAACGAAGCGGGACGGGCACTCGCGATCAGTCGGAGTGAATCGCGAATAAGTTTGGGCTCGAGGCCCGTAACGCCGAAGGCCCATTCAGGAGTCTTATCCGCGACATGAGCCTTCAATTCGTCAAACCCGGTCGCGTGTTCCCGGATGTAATCCACGTCGTAGCGCTTTTCCTCGATGAGGACATTCATCCAGGCAAGGAGAAGTGCTATGTCTGTCCCGGGTTTTATGGGAAGCCAATAACGCGCTTTGCCCGCCGCGACTGAAAAGCGGGGATCGACAACCACGAGTTGGGCGCCGGCGTCGATCGCCGCGGCGAGCTCCTGGACTTGCGTGTTGTGCATGTTTTCGCCGAGATGGCTCCCGATGAGAGTGATGCAGCGGGCGTGGGCGATGTCGATCGACTCAGGCGATCCGAGACTTTGACCGAAGGTCAAACTATAGCCCGCTTCACGCGGTCCGCGACACTGCGCGTATGACGGAGCTCCAATATTTGATGATCCGTAGGCTTTCATCAGTTGCGTAAACCAGGAACCGCCGCAGCCATGTGAGAAAAGCGCAAGAGCTTCCGGGCCGTATTTCTGGCGGATCGCCTTCAATTCGTGTGCGACTTTGTCGAGAGCGGTGTTCCAATCGACTTCCACGAAGACGTCCTCGCCGCGTTTCTTGCTTCGGATGAGCGGTTTTTTGAGCCGATCCGGATCGTAAAGCATACCGACCCCTCCCGCGCCGCGAGGACAGAGTTTGCCATTCGATAGCGGGTGGTTTGGATTCCCCGTCAGCTTGGTGATCCGGCCGTTTCTCACGTGCGCCAGTACGCCGCATTTCCAGAAGCAAACTTCACAGAAGGTCGGGACAATCCTATCGCCATCCGTCTTGGGATCTTCGATGCTTGGACGATCGAGGCTCCACCAGTCCGTCATGAGACCGGAACCGACGGCGAGGGCGCCTGTCCCTAGTGCACTGATCTTGATGAATTCCCTGCGAGTGTACTTCTTGCTCACGAGCAGCCCTCCATGCATTTGAGGAGATCATGGAGCTTCGGTTCCGAGATCCGGTAGCGTGCAAATCCGCCCTCTCGTGTGACTGCCACGAGTTTGCGAGTTCGGAGAATCCGAAGCTGTTGGGAAACAATCGCTTGATGGGTCGTGAGGCGTATCGCGAGAGCGTTTACATGGGTTTCCCCTTCGGCCAGACTGGCCAGAATTCTGATGCGCAGGGGGTGAGCTATGGCCCTGAGTATCTCGGCGATGTGTGCGCATTTTTCGCGTTCCTCAGGAAGTTGACGAGATTGTGATTTCAAGGTGCCTCCGGGTCCAATTCAGAGCAATTCTCTTGATATGTCGAATGTATATCGCAGTATAGCGATATTGCTATATCTTGCAAAGAGATCTTAGGACCATGTTTTAAGAGTCCTGCATTCTCCAAGCGAACCGCTAAATTATTTTTCTCATATCTGCTTCGGGACTCGCCGATAAGACTATTGATGAGAGTGTCACGCTCACGAATATGTGATGTCCTCCTGAGTGTCTCAGTGGCGCTAGGAATCGTCATCGGTGGCGAAGCGGCTTGGGGCGCGAGCGGCGGCGAATACGCGCCTATAATCGAAGTCGGCGCGAATTTTCACACGGGCGATACAGGGAAAAGCATTACTGGAGCCTCTGAATACGTCGTGAGCTTCAGAGCTGAGAAACGTAAGGGGCGGCTTCGGCCGACCGTTGCAGCTGATCTGGGATACGCCAGAGGAAATGCCTCGATCGGCACTCATAGTCCGGCTTTTACGATGCTCGGAGCGGGGTTTCTCGGAGGGGTGCATATATTCCCCTTTACGACTGGCCGCTTTCAGCCATTTTTCGGCGGGAGCGGCATTCTGGGCTGGAATTTCCTCAAACTGCCGGTTCCGCCGACGGGAGTTGAGCCGAATACCCAGGCGATTTCCCTTGGATACGAGATCAGCGCGGGTGTTGATCTCCGATTCGGCAACATCGAAGGCAATGCCATACGAATTCATGGCGGCATGTGGTCGGCGTCGAGTTCACTCGCTGCGGTGAGCGGATTCCAGCTGACCGGCTTTCGGCTGACCTTCGGGCTCTCCTATTAAAGTCTTAGAATCAGCCTCCTACCGTCTGATAAAAACTTAGATCCGCACAAATTTTAAAACAGAGCCGAAATTCCGTGTTAAGTGACGAAATTCTGAAAAAGTAAATTTCGTCAAGAGCAAGTTGGGTTTTTGCGGCGTGCCAGGTCTTAGATAGCCGCTTATATTGATGTGTCCGATTCAAAAAACCCAACTACCACCAGCACCTAACGCAGTCCGAGATATCCCATTGCTAGGGGGTTGGGTATTTAGTACCACAATTAGTAGTGGTCAGTTTTGACACAACAGAAAATCCGGTGCAGGCTTGAGAAATCAAAGATTGAAATTCGGACGCCTCAATCGAGATGTAAGCGGTTCGTCGAAGTTTCGCAGAATTCGGAATCTGATTGGAACTTTGCCCGCCGCAAAATGAAGCATTAGGTGAATAGCCCAACCCGCGATACAGAACACGGGATAAACATTTCGGAGAGCTGACATGGAGAAGATGCCATTGGAGACCCAAAAGAGAACGATCAACATGAAATCCGCAAGCGAAACCGTTCGGGAACAGGCCGGAGCAGACGCGTTTGCAATGACAGGAGCGGTCGAAATGATCACCCCCGGGGTCTCGGAATCCCGTCGAAAACGGCCGGGGAAATCGACGTCGGTCTCGGGACGGCATAATTCGGAAGGCGTTACAATAGATCGTTATTTCACGACCACATATGCCAAAGCTGGAATTCATCCGTTGGATGCAGCGGAATACGTCAAGTCGTCTTCGAAAATCAAAGACACCGATGGTCGCACTGTTTTTGAGATGAAGGACGTGGAAGTCCCCGCTGCCTGGACTCAGCTCGCGGTGGATATCCTGGTTTCCAAATATTTCCGGAAGGCGGGGGTGCCGGGCACGGGTCATGAGACCTCAATTCGGCAGGTGATTCGTCGTCTCGCGCATACTATCAGGACCGCGGGCGAACAGATGGGCTACTTTTCGGCCGAATCAGGTCAAATTTTCGAAGATGAGCTTTCTTACCTGCTCTTGAACCAGATGGGAGCTTTTAATTCACCTGTTTGGTTCAATCTCGGTCTCCATCAGGAGTACGGAATCTCCGGGACCGGCGGCAATTTTGCCTGGGATCCGGCCGCGATGAGAGTCGTCGAAACCAAAGACGCCTATTCACGACCTCAGTGTTCGGCCTGTTTCATTCAGGCTGTCGACGATGATCTTATGTCGATTTTTCAGCTTGTGAAGAACGAGGCGCGTCTCTTCAAATACGGTTCGGGGACCGGTACCAATTTTTCTAAAGTCCGTGGACGGCAGGAGAAGCTTTCGGGTGGGGGGCTTTCATCCGGACTAATGAGCTTCCTCGAGGTTTTTGACAAAGGAGCCGGCGCCACGAAGTCAGGCGGGACGACCCGACGCGCGGCAAAGATGGTCTGCCTTGATATGGATCATCCGGAAATTCTGGATTTTATTACCTGGAAAAGCAGGGAAGAGCGCAAGGTAGCGGCGTTGATCGCGGCCGGGTACAGCGCTGACTTCAACGGCGATGCTTATAAAACCGTTTCAGGGCAAAACGCGAATAACTCTGTCCGCGTAACCGATGATTTCATGCATGCGGTCGAGCAAGGCGGAAAGTGGCACACCAGGGCACGAACAAACGGAGAAGTGATCGATACGTACGAAGCAAAGATGCTTTGGAAGACGATTGCCGAAGCAGCGTGGGCCTGCGCTGATCCGGGACTTCAGTTCGATTCCACCATCAACAATTGGCACACCTGTTTGAATACTGATCCTATTCGAGCCTCTAATCCGTGTTCCGAGTTCATGTTTCTCGACGACACTGCCTGCAATCTCGCGTCTCTGAATCTCGTTAAATTCCTGAACCCGGATGGGACGTTCGATATTGAAGCTTATCGGAAGGCGAGCAGGATCTTCATCGTTTCGCAGGAAATCCTGGTGGCCCTCTCAAGCTACCCGACGGAACGGATTGCGCAGAACTCGTACAAGTTCAGGCCCCTCGGCCTGGGTTACGCGAATCTCGGGACCTTGCTCATGCTCAAAGGAATTCCTTATGACAGTGACGAGGGTCGCGCCTGGGCCGCCGCATTAACCGCTATCATGTCCGGTCACGCGTACGCGGTGAGTGCTGAAGAAGCGGCTGTGAAGGGGACCTTCGACGGCTATCCGGAAAATCGTGAATCCATGCTCAATGTGATCGTGAAACATCGGGATGCGGCTTATTCCATCGATGAGACCAAAGTACCGAAGTATCTCGTCGAGGCGGCTCGCCAGGATTGGGATCTTGCCTTGAACTTGGGCCAAAAATACGGCTATCGCAATGCCCAGGTGACGGTTTTGGCGCCGACCGGGACCATTGGTCTTCTCATGGATTGCGATACGACAGGGGTAGAGCCGGATTTCGCTCTCGTCAAATTTAAGAAGCTCGCCGGAGGTGGATACTTCAAAATCGTCAATCAGTCCGTTACCCTGGCGCTCAGCAATCTTGGATATTCTGAGACGCAGATTGCTGACATCCTCCGGTATCTCCTGGGAGCCATGAGCTTGAACGGGACTCCTCACGTCAATCGGGAATTCCTAAGTTCAAAAGGGCTCACGGATGTTGAAATCGCGAAAATTGAAAAGACCTTGCCAGGCACTTTCGAGCTTACAAATGCGTTTAGCCGATACGCAATGGCTGACGAAACCCTGAAGAGGATCGGCGTTCCTTCGGAGGTATATGAAAAAGCGACTTTTAATTTCCTGAGCTGGGCCGGTCTGAGTTCTCAGCAGATCGCCGAAGCCAACGAGGCCATCTGCGGGACAATGACAGTCGAAGGTGCGCCTCATATTAAGAAAGAGCATTTGGCGGTGTTTGATTGCGCGAACAAATGCGGGAACAAGGGAGTGCGGTTTATCGCGCCCATGGGGCACGTCAACATGATGGCGGCAGTTCAACCGTTCCTTTCCGGGGCGATATCAAAGACCGTGAACCTTCCGAATGAGACCTCGGTTGAGGAAATTCAGGATATCTACTATCAAGCCTGGAAAAAAGGTTTAAAGGCCATCGCCCTTTACCGGGACGGATGTAAATTATCCCAGCCCCTCTCGACAAAATCCGAGACGAAATCGGAAAAGACCGAGTCGAAATCAGCTGCAAATCCAGCAGCCGTTCCGCCCCGCGTGGGGACGGCTCCGGCTCTCGAAACCGTCGTTTCCAAACCGCCTCGGCGCAAGCTTCCTGCAAAGCGTCGTGGCTTCACTCAGGAGGCCGGCGTCGCTGGGCATAAGGTCTATCTTCGTACGGGCGAGTACGACGACGGTACCTTGGGTGAGGTTTTCATCGACATGCACAAGGAGGGCGCCGCCTACCGCTCGATGATGAATTGTTTCGCTATATCCGTAAGTCTGGGGCTTCAGTACGGCGTACCTCTGAAGGAATTTGTCGATAAATTTACCTTTACCCGCTTTGAGCCCTCGGGGATCGTGGATGGACATCCAAACGTCAAAATGGCCACGTCGATCGTGGATTATATCTTCCGGGTGCTCGGAATGGAGTATCTCGGCAGGACGGACTTTGTTCAGGTCAAGCCCGTCGTTGACCTGACTGCCGAAAAGGGCGCCGCCGAAAAAACCTATCCCAAGAACCCGTCCGCGCTCATCGCAAGCGCGGCGGCCGCTAAATCCGCATTAGAGGCAGCCGTTAACGTGGACGTTGCGGGGACGGGCGGAACCCTTTCGGGACATCTTGCCGAAATGATGGGGGACGCGCCTCCTTGCGACAGTTGCGGGCATACGACGGTTCGCAACGGTGCCTGCTACAAGTGCCTGAACTGTGGAAACAGCATGGGCTGCAGCTAAGAGCTGCTCGACGAACGCGGTACTCATTTTCCCGTATCACTCGTCCCTAATCCATTACATACTGGTTTAGGGAGGCACCTCCATGATCGGGATTGTGGCTAAGAACGAGCTGGATTGTGAGTACTACAAAGGAATTATCGGGAATGTCGCGGCTGTCCGGATTTTTCACAGTCTGGACGCCTTGAAGCAGAACCACGCCAAAGAAGCGTTTCTTGGGTTTGTAGTCGATTCGAGGGCGGTGGTCAGCGGTTCTCCGGAGGAAAAGCAATTTTTCGGTGAACTCGAAAAGTCATTCCCGGTTTTGAGGGTGACCATCAATCCTTTGAGCCAGAAATGCACGGGGGTTGTGCATTCGAGCACCATGAGTGAACACGATGCCTTTCGATGGCTTTTCGATCAGTGTTCCGGAGCTAAGCCGAAGGCCATTCGGAATCGAAGACGACGACCGGTTTTTCTCAACCTTACGATTTCAACCGGACTTTCCACCTCAGAGAAAGAAGCGATTCGTGCGAATACCGCGGATGCGTCTGACGAAGGTATGTTCATTGTGAGTCTTGCGGATAAAAAGCCGGGAGATCGCGTTTTCGTCACCGTTCGGGATTTTTCGGATTCCACGCCGATCGAGGGGGAAGTTCGGTGGTGTCTGCCCTGGGGTGCAAGTTCACATCACCTGCCCGGGTTCGGTATCCAAATTACGAAAATGAGCACGGTCCAGATCAGCGAGCTTGATTCGCACTGCGACAGGGTCTCAATCCGTTAATTAAAGTTCGGATTCATTGGAAGGCTCGCGCTCTTCAGAATCCCCCGATGGAGCGGGTGTTTTCACCGCCTTAGGCCAGTCGAAAGGCAATGCTGCTTCCAGTTCGAGCGCCATTCCGTTTCGCAAAGGAAATCTGAGACGCCAGGCGTGCAGCCATAACCGGCTGGACGGCGCCCCTTTGTACAGCGGGTCGCCGAGGATAGGCCACCGAATGGAAGCCAAATGACATCGGATTTGATGCATGACCCCGGTTTCAATCTCGATTTCGAGATCCGCCGTGATGCTCGGCTTTTCTGAGTCAGGGTTCGAGGAGATGAGTTCCACCGAACGCAAATAAGTCGTCGCCGACAGGGGCTTGCCGCGAATCCGTGTTTTGAGTTCGGGACGGTTTCTGACGAGCGCTATCATTCTTTTTGTGGAACGGATGTCGTGGGCTAGCGGAAAATCTATGGTCGTTTTAGGCGGCAATCTAGGTTCGTGGCTTTTCGCGATCGCGCGGTAGATTTTTCGTACGCCGCCTTCTTTCCATTCCGCCTTGAGACGGTCAAATTCGTCCTGAGTTTTCGCGAAAACGAGCAATCCGCTTGTTCCCGTATCCAAGCGGTGAAGAATCCCAGGTTCCAGTCGGCTCGAACCGACGAGTGCCAGTTCTGGAATTCGCGCAAGAGCGGCGTTTGCGGCAGTGTTCATCTCTTCCGGTCCATGCGGAATGGAAGGAACCCCGGAGACCTTGTGCAGGACGAGCAGATCCTTGTCCTCGTAAACGATGGGGAGAAAACATCCAACGGGAGATGGGCGCGCTTTAGGCTCGGCCAATGTCTTCGGATTCCAATTCAGGATTGTGACCTCATAATCACCTGGTTCAAGCCGCTCGGAACCACTAGCTGGCGCGCCGTTCAGGAGCACCTGGTTTCTCGAGAACAGCGGTTTCAGTGCGGCACGCGAGAGGTCCGGCGTCTCGGTTCGAAGCTCGGGAAGCAGAAGCTGGTCGAGTCGCGGTTCCTCGCCTGATCGCTGCGGATCGGGATTGCAATGCAAGGTGAGCTTTAGGGTCCAGGTGTCGTCCATGTTCTTCCGTTAAAAGTCGGGCCGCAGGCAAGGGGCGCTTGGTTCCAAATGCGCGGTTGTCGGGGTGGCCGTGTCGCTCGTAACCGCGACATTGGTTCCGCAACATCCTTTGCTTGGGGTCCTCTTTCCAGTCTTTCCGCTATTGTTATCATATGTCAGCGTGCAATTGTAAACCGGGTTGGAGGCAATTGCCTCCTCGACTTTGTCCGGCGGAGCGAGTAGCGGGAATCTGCCCCACATAACGGTGTTGATCGCGGTGCGATCGCAAGTTTTGTCAGCGCATATATTTTGCCCGGCCATTTCATCGACGACGAGATCCGCCGGATGACGGGCGAAAGCGGTGGGAGCCGAAACGGCGGGCGGAATCGGGCATCCGGCCCCGGTGGCGGCTGGGTAGTTCGAGGCGGAAATCGAATTCAGGGCTGTCGTCGCCGTACATGCCTCACTTGCGGAGTTTTTCGAAACATGCGAGGTGAATGGTTTGACTTTTCCGATGTAAAGCCGCTTCGTATTATCCAAAGAGTCAAGTTGCGGGATGTTGTCGTTTTGGGTCGGATAGACTTCCGCACACCAGGCGACGTTCCCTTCTGAATCTTTGGCGAAATGCAGGGGAGGATCGACCACCTGTGGTGATGCCTGAGGTGCGCATGCCAGGAACTCGGTATCTTCGACATAATACGGAACCCAGGGTTTGATCGGTCTGATGTGCAGCTCGGGAAGAACCGGATTTCTGACGTTAACCGTTCCGATCGTCACAATCGATTTTTCGTAATCCGTAGTGAAAAGTGGAATTGCCGCTGAACACGAAGCAACGCCGTCTGTCGAGGCATCCGAGTTCGGGAATTGTATTCCGTCAACGTTTTTTCCGTTCCAGCGGGAATCGCTGGTGGAGGCATAAACGGGCTTGTAGCCTCCTGGATAGGCTGGATCGGATTGCTTGAGAACTGCCTTGGCATCAAAGAAGGCGAATGGACAAGGTTTGGGTCCGAGCATTGTGTATGGCTTCAGCGGGTCCGCGGTTCCTGCCGCTACTGGACGGTCCAGTACATAGATCGTGTCGCTTGCGGGTGCCTGGTTGATCGGAGACCCGTTCGTGTCGAACACCGGAGGATAAATGGCGATGTAGCGTCTCAATCTGTAGGTGAAGCGGATCATCCCGGCCGCGTCTTTGAAAAACGGGCATGTGCCATCTTTGTTCGGGCGCGCGGCGAAACCGAGACATGAGGAGGTCCGGGACGCCGAATCGAACGGAATCAGGTCGTTGCTGAAACATTTCGTCCCGTTTGAGGTCGCGGTACCATCAGAAACCTTGGTGTATGCTTCGACTCCGATTGGGAAATCGGCCGTCGGTCCGAGCGAGAGAGCGAAGGATTTGTCGAGCGGCCAGGTATGTCCCGTTCCCGTATTCGAGAGGATAGGCTCCTTGACCTGTGGGCAGATATACCGGGCGTTGCTGAGGTTAATATCGCCGCGCTCACTGTCCCTGATATAGAAATTGTAATAATAAGCTTGAGCCGAATTTTCAGGCGCCGGCATGTTCTCGCATCCATCCGGCATCGAGGTGGTTCCGATTTTCTGTACACAAAACTGGGTCGCGGACGGGTAAATTGCCGTATCGCTCGCGTTCGTCTTGGTGGCCCTCATCAGCTTGTTTCGAACGGCCATGCCGCGTTTGAACTGCTCATAACAGCTATATCGCACGATATTGTCGAAGTACCTGCCTTGGTTGTCCTGAAAACTCCCGACCAGGCCCACGTTGGTCTTCGTGAAATTGTAGGCCGTCATGCTGAATTGGTTCGGATTACTCGGGCCCGGAATGATTGAAACCCGGATTTGCGTCCCATTCGGGACTTCCTGATTGTACGCCTGGGGCGCATTGCACGTGACCAGGTTCGGTTGCACTTCGAGAGCATTGGTCGTCACGGTGCGCGGAATCATGATCGATGATCCGGTCGTTTGGTTCACCTCGGACCAGGAAAACTGGCATAGGCAGGGTTTGGGAGTCAGTGTCGATTCGGTAGTCAAAGAACAGTCGTTCGAAATCATCTCAGTCTGGGACGACTTGAAAAATACGGTCACGACGGGAGGGGTGCTCTGATTCTGAGCATTGGGAATGGTTACGCGTGAGATCTGGTAGGGGGTGCCCAGCGATACAGTCGGGCTCGCTGTTGGCGATGTCAACTCGTTGAAGGTCTTGGTGACCCTGGAATTCATGCAGGAGGAGTAGAGGAGAATCGAGGAAGTCATGATCAGCACTTCCGGGATACGCATGATCGTTCTTGAGTTTGCAATCAGTCTCATACTCAATTCCTAGTCGGGTTGAATCACGCATGCCGGAAAAACTCCGGGCCGTGTTGGATCGTTCGCGGGAGGATCGCCGTTATTGCCGATATCATGGAGCTTAAGGCCATAGTTGATGCGTCGTCTGGGGTCGCAGTCGCCTGGTGCGGGATGGTCCGGGTCGGGAGACAGGCAATCCCCCTTGCCCATGAACCGATACGGGATATAGGGATCTCTTTTGGTCACTGACGAGTTCTGCATATCCGCGGCCATGATGGTCACCGGAGATACCACGAACAGAAAATCAGCGTGATCGAGTGGGACGGGATAGCTGGCCCAGGTACCCGCGCTATCGTCATATGGAACCCGGGTCGATTTGCTCGGGGAGTTCGGGTTCGGGAAACCGTCTGAACCCGTGCAGAGGTTCATCGGCTTACTCCGGTCGGTGCAGAAAGCAGCGTCGGCTCGCCAGACATCGGTCCCGAGTGGAAGCGGATACGGGCTGTAGTCGAATGCGCCGGAACTGGTGCCGTTCATCGGAGAGCGTATTGCTGAACCATTTGCTTGAGTCGTGCAGCCTGGTCCATCCCACCCCGGGCCATTACCCACGGGACCAATGGCACAGGGATCGGTGAGCCCATTCAGCATCACGCAGCTGTAAGGGTACAGAATTCGTGCGGCTAAAGGGACTGACGGGGCGACGACGGCATCTCCAATCGCCGGCATTCCGAGGCAGTTCGGGAATACCTGGCCTCCTGTCGGATAAGTGCCCGGATTGCAGTCGATCCTGCCCAGGCGGGTGATGCCGGTGCTGGTCCGGTACTGTCGAGCCGGGAGATCGGCTCTGAAGAGCCAGAGTTTCGCCCAGTGAAATCCGGGAGGAATCACCGTGTTGTCCGGACAGGTCTCGGTATTTGAACTTGTCGCGACCGGGGTGGCCGCCCATCCGATCGGAGGATACGGATTACCGTTCGTGTTCGCGGTCGTATTTCGCCCGGGGATGATGTAGGCGTTTATCGGAACCGAGAAAACCCCGGTGGGCGCTTTGGCGAGGTAAAAAGTAGAGCGGTCATGCTGCCGGTCCTGAGGCGGATAAATGATTTTGCTGCCGGCAGCGATCCCGAGACTGTAAACAGTCAGATCAAAATTCATCGCCGGATCGTTGGGCTTGGACGGGCAATGCCACTTCCATGAGTAGGTCGTGTCACCTGCGTAGAGCGCCATTGCGCGGCCCATATTCGTGGTGAAAAAATTAAGCGCGTAAGCCAGGCGAGGGTCTTCTGATTGGATCGGGTCATAGAGCTGCACATCGAAAAGGTAAGGAATGTGGACGATATCCCTGCACTGATATCGTTGCGCGAGAACAAAAGAAGCAGAATCCGTCGGATCAAGCGTGCTGCCGGTACCCATGAGTGAAACATTGAGCTCATTTGAATAAGCGCCGTCCAGCTGTGTGATGTGGATCTTGACGGCGACTTTCGAGACAGCTGAAGGGATCGCTTCCGGACTGCTGCTTCCGTCATATCCGCAGCGAATCAGGTTTGATTCACGGTAAACCGTGTCGGCTTCGATCGTTTCCTCGTTCCCGTTCGGGTTCGTGAAGGTGTATACGCATTTGCAGGTTGTTGCGCTCGCGCCGCCTTCTTCGGAGTTTTGCCCGCCACCGCTGTTTTCCTTCGAAACACAATACTGCCCCATGGCCCCACTGCCATCACCCACGAGATCAAAGCTGCCTGGTCTATAAGTGCTCTTGACGACCCTCGAAAGAGTCAGCATGGAACTTTCGTTCGGAGGCGGGACGTTAGATTCGATGTTTCCGCCGGTCAGGCGCGCGGCAGACTTCAACAAATTGTTCGTGCATCCGAGCGGGCCCGCGAGGAGGCCGCACAAAACAAAAGCAGCGATCCCGAATCTGGCGATCCGGGTTGGCGGACGACTCCATTTTGCGACGAACTTACCCTTCGTCAACACACCCCTGCTCCCGTCATTATAAGCGCTGCAAAGCCCATGCGATCGAAAAAGGGTCTGAAAACAGGGCTTTCAATTGTGAAAATGCCCATTTGCGGCTGTTTCAGTCCGTATTTTTCGTCTCGACTGCCGGGCTTCGCTGTTAAATAATGAAAGTGTAATGGAAATTTCCTCGCGCTATTCGTCCGTCGAAGCACTCGACAGTGAATAGTGCTTGGCCAGTTTATCTTCGCGTGATCAGAGTGGATTTTCAAAAGATGTTCCGTTTTCATCTGTGTCACCGGTAACCCAGTTTGAAGAGAGTGGCGCGGACCAGAATCCCGCTCCCCGAGTGTCGTTCGATCCGGATCCGGTCGATTCCAGGGTCGATTGATAATGGGATTACGACTTGTTCGTCTTGCAGCTGGCCGGATGGCGGGGCCAGTATTGAAATCGTGTGCGCGATTTTCGGAAAACTTTCATTCAGGGCATAGCTGAAATAGCGTGGCTGGAGAATCTGGCTCAACACGTCTGACGATTGCCCGGTTTTTATCAGATGCACCTTAAAGACGGCGTTTTCGCCGGGTTGCATGCGGAGGGAATCGGGACGTTGGTTCGATGAGCCAAGTGCGAAATAAGTTAAGTTAAGTAACAGATTTTCATTAGGCCCGAGCTGCGTACGATCGATATCGATGTAAGCGCCCCCGGCGAGCAGCTTGTTTACGGTCGGATCCGTCGTCGCCAGAGGCCCTTTGTTTTGGCACGAATGATCAAGCATCGTGTAATAGCCCGTATTGTACCCCGAAGCCGGCACGAACACGGCGGCCGCGCTTGAGAGGCCGTTTCCGGACGGGACCTGCGAATCCGGAATGTTTCCGAACGTCGTAACGGCGGTCCAGTGATAGCAAGGCGTCGCGGCGGAATCGTCTCTCCGTGCCGTCCAGACTTCCGGTAGCGAGTAGCTTCCACTGCTCCAGTTCACTGCTTTCGTCAAAGGAGTGCCTGTGGGGACTACGAGATCTCCGACGGCGAAACCGCCAACCATGATCAGTTTGCGAGACAAAGGGTCGTAACTGAGCGAATGCCCGTATCGGCTGACGGGAGAGGCGGATCCTTCGCATTTGTCGACGGCCGCCCAGCTGCCCTGGGGATTAGCCGTACTCGGGGGCGTATACTCCAGAACCCAGGGGATTCCGTTCAATCGTCCGGCCGAATTGTCAGTGACGGCCCGTGGAGGTGCCGCCGTGGTTCCGGTCCTTCCACCGACGAGGATAATCCGATCATGAATGGGATCGTAAGCTCCCGCACCGAGGAAGGACCCGGTATTCCCCGGGTTGCGCGTGTTTGTGGGCGGGTTGAACACTGTTCCGGTGTCCGGCTTTTTTCTGATCCAACGGCCGATGTACGCACTGCTTGGGCTGGGTGAGCTGGGATTCGCGTCCGACGCCGAAGCCGGCGCGTTCGCGTCGCAGGCCGACCCCGGAATCACCGAAAGCCCATTCCAAGTTTCACCAGTGGAACCTGGACAGAATTTGTAGACGTGATCGAGCGTATTGTACTCGCCCGATTTCAAGCGGCCCCCGAACAAATAGATCTCGGGAATTCTCAGTGGTTTGGCCGCGGTACTGGAATCCAGTGTGGGTTGTGACATGGTGCGAGTTACCATGACGGCACCGGCAAGCGGTGGAGGGGAGAGTTCGGTTGTTTCCCCCGTATCACTGACCGCGGCGGCATTAAAAGCTTGACGCTTTTTGAATTCCGACAGCGACGCCGGGAGACCACCGTTGTATCCGGCGCCGAGAAGCTGGACGCGATTCCAGGAGTGCGTATCGAAATCGTACATCAAGGTATCCCCGAGCGTCGGGGCCACGAAGTACTGCGAAAAGTTCTGCCAGTTGTCCCCAGCCACGGCCGGCGCGTGAAGCCCCACCTCTCCGCCGAACAGAATAGCGCGATGCGCGGTTTGGCTACCTCCGTTGATCGTGTAATCCGCGGTGGATATCGCCGCGAGGGTTCGGGGAGGTAATTCGTTCATTCTGATCCACTGACCTTGTGACCCGCTTATGGTGGGATTCGCCGTGGGATCAAAAAGCCAGCGGTCGGTGAAGTACCCGCTGCCATCGGTTCCGCCTTCCATGAAGATTCCGAAAGAGCACGGGCGTTCCTTTGAGCAAGTGCTCTCACCGTTGGCATTCCCGAAATTAGCTTCAATGTTTCTGTTATAATAGTTGGCTTCGACCATTCGATGGGATCGACGGGCTTGCGGGCAGTTGGGATAGCAGGTCAGGCCGTTTTCCGGGGTGAGTTGACGCCAGGAGAAGCTGCATGATTCTGTCGCGCAATTTCCGATGACTCTCAATTCCCAGGTGTAAGGATTCATGAATCCGGTAACTCGGTTGTAACCTCCAAAAACGTAAAAGTTTTGCGTCACGTGACTGAAAACCATGGCAGCATTCGTTAAAGCGGTCGGCGAACTTGGTACGGTTTTGTAAGCCCATGAGGGCGTCCCGCCGTTGTTGTACAAGTAGTAAATCCTGGCTGGATCCGCCATGGTTGGCGCGCCGGGAGCCGATGGGTCTGGTGTCGTCATTCCACCCCAGGCAACAATGATGACGTTCCTGTCCCCGCCGGTGTTTCCGTCCAGCCCGCGGGCGGCGGCCATTCCGGCGGCTCTCGGGGCGGATCCGGCGAACCCGACGGTGATTCTGGCGGCAAGGTTATTGCTGAATCTCCAATAAGAGCCGGGTTGTCGGAAATCGCAAGTCAGGGAGCCGTTCGTCGCGTACTCTTTACAGTCTGTCCCGCCGAAATAGACTGCTTCGTTTTCATATAAGTTGAAGCCTGGGAGAAGCGTTGATCCCCCGAACCAGGGTACGCCGTTTACGCCGGCATCCGACCAGTTCGATGGCGAGCGCTGGGTTCCATCCGGCAGGTTCGGAACACCGATGAATGCCGCGGTATCGGCGCCTGCTTTTGTGTTGAGCATCATGGCGCCGCACGTGTTCAGGTCAAGGCAACCCGCGCCGCCCGGGGTGTTCTTCGTCAATGACGAGTCGAATCCGCCCATTCCGACGAGCATTGATTCGTGGGTTCCTGAATTGTTCCGGAGGGCGGTGATTCCGAAATTCACCGCACTGTTCAGACTGCCACCGCGAGGAGGGAAGTCCGGCAGGTATTGCGAAGTCTGGGCGGAGTTGCTCGTCAGCTGTGTATGATAACTGTCCAGCCATTGAGTGGGATTATCTCCGACTTGAAATGACTGGGTGTCCACCCATTCCGGACCGTAGGTCGGATTGAATCTATGTGTATCTGTCAAAGCGCCGGTAGGTGAAACGCCCCCAACGATCACGATTCGATCAGTCAGATCGATGCTGGCGGCCGCGACGGCGCCATTGGTGCTCATGCGGTTCACAGCCATCCCCTGAGCGGCTGTATAGGCGAAGGCCGCGCGTGCTCCGGTCGCTCTGTTCTGCCCGACCGGAACGACGTTCGGACCGCCGCCTGGGATGTCGAGCATCGTGATCAGGCTCGAGTTGACAGCCATGGTCGAGGCATCCTGGGATGTCCATTTTTGGGTGTTCAGATCAAAGGACCAGGTGTCGGAAGCTGGTATGCCGAACGCGGAGGTGCCTGAATAGGAAGCGCCTCCGAAAATAATCAGGGCGTTCGCGCCCGGGCTGAATGCAGCCGCGGCGCCGCTCAACGATCGTGGTCCGGAAGCCCCGTAAGCGGTTGCCAGATTCGTCCAGCTCGAGATCGGGTTTGAAGCGGAGGTCAAACCAGGAGCGTTGGTGCTCGGAGGATCGGTGGCCGCCGAAGCCGGCAAACTGTCCACAGAGAGGGCATAGCTGCTTCCGCTGCAGATGTTTACGCCTCCTCCCGACGTGACCGGGCCGCAACTGACGGATACCCCTTTGCCCGCCGATACGCTTGCGTTCGCTCCGTCAATCCCCCCCACCAGAATGAAAGCTCCACCCAGATTTGTGGACAGTCCTCCCGCCGCGCCGTAATCGAAGGTCGCGCAGTTGGACGGGCCCGGGACATTCGGCGCCGTTCCCAAGGAGCAGAAGATCGCCTTGTTTGAGGCGACAGGCGAATTTGCGTCGGTAAGATCGACAGAAACGTTTTTTATAAAGGCCGGTTTGAGCGTCGCGGTGGGGTCTTGCGCGTCGATCGGAAAAGGCGCCGAAAGCTGGTCCGACTGGATACTGAAAGGATCGTAGAACGTCTTGGCGTCGCCAGCGCAGCTTGTCTGAGCCTTTGGAACACCGAGAGAGTAATAATCAGAATGAAAAAAGGTGAAGAGAGCGCCTTTCAGATCGGCTGAGTATTGCCGTTGCTCCGCGACTGAATTCGGGGACCGGTTGAACTCGATGATTCTCGGATCCGCGGCACACGCACTGAGGAGAATCGGCAGTACGACCGCTTTTACTGCTTGGACATACTGCTTGTCTCTCCGGTTCCGGTTCACGGTCAGGTTCCTCAAATTCGGTAAAATGTTATCGAATAAAAGACGACCCCCACGCATTTCGGGGAGTTGTCAACGCAAGCGTTTTTGAACGGTCCTGTCGTCGGGTCCAGCGGGCCGTTCATCCGGCTGATTTGAAATATTCGCAAAGTCGGATCTGACGCGAGCGGCAGGGTGATTTGTTTGGTCGTTCTCCCGATATCCACGGCTTTGGTGGTCGCGTCCACATTCAAAACCGGCGGAATCAGGATTGAGAAAGGCTGGATTGTCTCGTTGTCCATGTGCTTGAGAAAACTTTTCCAGACGATGTCCGAGCACTTTTCCGGAGCGAGACTGCCGCCATTGAAACAGGCCGTCGGATCGGCGATGACTCCGTTCAGCCCCGAAGCGGCATATTCGACGACAACCAGTAAGTTTTCGGTCGGGCCGAGATACCCGCGGTTCAGATAAGCCCTTAGGTAGACGCCGTCATCGTTTGTCGATCCGCTACCGCAGTTGATTTCGCTCACCCGGTAGTGAAGCCCTTCACCCCCGCAGGGGAACTGGCTTCCGGAGGCGGTGCCATTTGCCAGAAGAAAGTTGCATTTGACTTCGCTTGTTTCACCAAGCGCCGCCGAAAAGCGCGCGCAGTTCGGGTCGGTTGCCTTCGTGTTATCCGCGCCGCTGATGCCGATTTCAAAACGAGTGAGCCAGGATGGCCATGTCGTGAGCAGGTTGTCGTTCGTATCGAAAAGCCGGACCGCGGGATGCCCGAAGCCGGGTCCCGACAACGTGCCACCGGCGGGCGCGGAATTGAAACTGCCGGTCGTCATGTCCTGTTTGAAAATGATTTTGACCGCACGAGGTCCGTCGGGGATTGTCGCCACGGTGGTGGGCGTCGTGGTTGTTGAATTCGAGGAAGATTGGGAACTCGACGGAGCAGGTGTAAAACAACCCGTCAGTGACATTGCTGCCACAACCAGCTTAGGCCAGTACCTGGGATGAATCATTCTTTCGACCTCCG
>MEQK01000030.1 GCA_001770175.1 Bdellovibrionales bacterium RIFOXYD1_FULL_55_31
TCCTCTGTCGCTTTAGGGATTGCTTGGGATTATGTCCCAGCTCTCCGGTTCTGTTCCCTGAGTACATCATGAGTAAAGATAGATTATTTAGCCGTTCGAGAAAAAAGACAAGACTATGCAAAACGTTGCAGTGAACGAGGAGCGTCATAAAAAGAAGGACTGATCAGTCAACGAAAGCTTTGAGAAGCTTCGCCCGTGAAGGATGGCGGAGCTTTCGGAGAGCTTTGGCTTCGATCTGGCGGATACGTTCACGAGTGACGAAGAAATCCTGACCGACTTCCTCAAGGGTATGGTCCGACTTCTCGCCGATCCCAAACCGCATCCGGAGCACCTTTTCTTCACGGGGCGTGAGCGTCGCGAGGACTTTGCGGGTCTGCTCCGAAAGATTGATGTTCATCACCGCTTCTGAAGGATTGATGATCTTCTTGTCTTCAATGAAGTCGCCCAGATAGGAATCTTCTTCTTCGCCGATCGGGGTTTCGAGCGAAATGGGTTCTTTCGCGATCTTCAGAACCTTCCGGACCTTGTCTACCGGGAGTTCCATTTTAACGGCAATTTCTTCCGGCGTCGGTTCGCGTCCCAATTGCTGGACGAGAAGACGGGAAGTGCGGATCAGCTTGTTGATCGTCTCGATCATGTGTACCGGGATGCGGATCGTGCGTGCCTGGTCGGCAATCGCGCGCGTGATTGCCTGGCGAATCCACCAGGTCGCATAGGTCGAGAACTTGTACCCGCGGCGATATTCGAACTTATCGACCGCTTTCATCAGACCGATATTGCCTTCTTGAATGAGATCGAGGAACTGGAGACCGCGGTTCGTATACTTTTTCGCGATGGAAACGACGAGCCGGAGGTTGGCTTCGACGAGTTCGCTCTTTGCCTGGTCGGCCTTGCGTTCACCGACCGTGAGCGTGTCGTGAATGCGATGGAGCTCTTCAATCGAAATACCCGCTTCTTCTTCGAGACGCGCGATTTTCTTGTTCAGCTCTTCTTCATTCTGAATGAGCTGGGTGAGCTTTTGTTCGCTGACATCGAATTCCCGGCAGAGGGTCGCGTGCGTCTCGGGGCCCTTCTTGAACTCCCGAACGATGTCACGCATTTTTTTCGGCTCTTTGCTGATCAGGAGGAAGTCATAAATCTTCTTGCGCTCGGCGATGAGCTCCCTGCCGCGTTCCCAGTAATCTTTGATTTTGGCCGAGAGCTGATTGATCGTCTTGCGATTAAACGCGATATCGCGGAAGGCCGCTTCAACCTGACGTTCGCGGCGGAGGATTTCCTTCTTCAGCTCTTCCTTTTTCTTGTTGCTCAGCTTTTTCGACTCGACACCGTGAATTTTGTCGTCAACTTTTTCCTGGTAATTGACGAGAGCTTTCACTTTCGCGATCGCGGCGAGAACCTTCGTTAAATAGGCCTTTTCGTCATCGACCGAAACTTCCTCGTCGACGCCACGGATGACGTCCTTCACCTTGGTGCGAGCGGTTTCAAGGCGTTCTCCGAGATCCACGATGGCGAGCGTGCCGAGCTTGGACGCGAGGAGAGCTCGAAGGATCTCGACTTCGCCTTGTTCGATGCGCTTCGCGATTTCGACTTCGCCTTCGCGGGTGAGGAGCGAAACGCTCCCCATTTTCTTGAGATAGAGCTTAACCGGGTCAGCGCCTTTGGCGTACTGGGCACCGGCAGCGGCTTCCTCGGGCCCTTGCCCTTCGGCGGCGTCGGTGGCGGCAGGCGCAGCGATGCCGAGCGGAGCTTCTTCTGCTTCCTCTTCGTCCTCGGCTTCTTTGGGGCGTTTCGCCGTATCGATGACTTCAATCTCGTTTTCGGCGAGAAGGCTCATGATTTCGTCGATGGCCGTGGAGCTGATCACTTCGGGCGGGAGAAGTTCGTTCACTTCAACGTAGGTCAGGAACCCACGCTGGACACCCATGTCGAGGAGCTTCTTGATCTCTTTATTCCTGGTTAACACACTCACTCGTTCAGTGGTGGCGGAAGTAGCACTAGCAGCGGAGAGACCTGTTGACAGGCTCGCGTTAGGGTCCTTAGGCTTCGTCATAGAAACTGCTAAACTCCTTCATCTTGCGCTGAACGTCAAGGTATTCTTTCATCAAAGTTGCTTGTAATTCGGCGTTTTTGTTGGCTTCCGCACGCCCAATGGCCGCTTTGATCTGCTGCGAAAAACGTGCCCAAAGTCGACCGACCGCTCGGTCCAGCGCGGTTTTCAGTTCCTCTTGGTTGAAGCGGGGTTCGGGTTGCACCATGGCTTCGGTGACAAGTGAGCGGAGTTTGGGGTGGTCAATCGCATCCCAAAAGTCACTCATAGCGGTCGTGCGAGAGCTGGATTCAAAAGTATCTACTGGAAAACTTGAGGCAAATTGGACGAGAGCTGGGGATTCAAAAAGGTCCGCAAGGGACATTTTGGCGGGCAAACGGGTACCAGCTTCTGTGAAGAGCTTGGAAAAGTTTCCACCCCGAACCCAAGCACCGATCAAAATTTCTTCCCACCGCGGAATACTCTGAACCTCTTGACGGTTCGGACGGATGGGCTGTGGTCTGGCTGGCGTGACCGGAGCGGCTCGGCCAGGCCCACCCTCATTCATGCCACTCATGGCCTTTTCGAGGAGGCGCCTGTCGACGCCAAGTCTCTTTTCGACGCTTTGGAGCCGGACTTCTCGGCCGACGGGGTCCCGATACCTGGCCAGCCATCGACCGATCTGTTTGAGGGCCTGTGTTCTCTCTTCGGGGCCATTTGCGGCGCTTTGGGCCGCGGCTTCTATCCGGGAATCGAGCAGAGGGCGTGCTTCCTTGAGAATCGATTCCATCCGCTCTCGGCCTCCGGGGGTGGTTTGTCCGCTCTTCTGGTCAAAAAGAATTTCGTCCGGGTCAAGTCCCTCCGGCATAACGGCCCCGTGGACGATTATCCCGTTGTCCAAGCCGATCTCCATCGCGCGTTCGGTCGCGCTTATACCCGCCTTGTCGCCGTCGAACAGGATGGTGATCCGGTTCGCGATTCTTCGAAAGATCGCCAGATGATCTGAGGTTAAAGCCGTGCCGCAGGTCGCGACGACATTTTCAAAGCCGGCCGCGTGGAGCGCGAGAACGTCAAAATATCCTTCGACGAGGATGACTTCATCTTTCTCGCGGATGTGTTTTTGTGCCTGAAAGAGGCCGAATGCGAGTTTGCTTTTCTGATAGGTGAATGACTCGGGAGAGTTCATGTATTTCGGGCCGTGTGAATCGGGCGATCCCCCCGCGGGCTCGGGTCCGATCGGGCCGGTATTCTGGGCCGGAGCGGGCATCGTGCGCCCGCCGAATCCAGCAACTTTGCCCCGCAAGTCAAGAATGGGGAACATGGCGCGGTTACGGAACAGGTCAAAGTAACCTGGTCCAGCGCGGTTTGCGTTTTTTTGCGATGGACGGATCAGTCCGAGCTCAACCGCGAGCGGGAGTGGGGCTTTTTTCGCGACAAGATAGGAAGCCAGCGAGTCCCAGGCCGCGGGCGCTCCGCCCACGTAGAAAGTCCGGCAAAGCTCCTGGTCGCACCCGCGCATCCTGAAGTAACGTTCGATGTCCGGGAGCTGGCCGAGCATCTGATGATAGTAGCCCGCGACAAACCGGTTGAGACGATAGGCGGTTGAGGCTTTCTCGCGCGCGGCGGCGCGTCTCTTCTGGACTTCGGGGTTTTCGGCCTGATCTGCGCTCTCCCAACCTTGCGGAAGTGCGATTTTCGCGCGATCCGCGAGTTCTTCAACCGCCTCAGGAAAGCTGATCCCGTAGATCTCCATTACGAAACCGAGAAGATCCCCGCCTTTTTTGCAACCGTAACAATGATAGAGCTGCTTCGATTCACTCACGCTGAAAGACGGCGTGCGTTCGGAATGAAACGGACAAAGTCCGGAATGATTCGAGCCGGACTTCCGGAGATGAACGTGTTCGCCGACGATGTCGACGATATTGACGGAGGCCTTGATCTTCTGCAGGAGCTCCTGGGATACCTTCATGCGCCCTTCCAGACCTTGCTTCCGGCGTTCTCGCGAACGCGACTCACGAACTCGTTATCAGTGACGAAATAACGCCAGTCCTTTTCGGTCCCGCTGCTGATCCCGACGCGTTTTGAGACCGAGATCCTGGCGGGCTTGAAACCGTCGTCAACGATGAAAAGCGAAGGGCCTTGGAGACTCTGACCGTTATGCCGGCGTTCGATCCCAAGGGCGACGCAGAGGCGCCCGGGGCCGCAGGTCAGGTCGCGACGGTTGCGAACTTTGCGGCGCTTCAGCATGAGCGCTTCGCCCGAAACGGGCTCGACCGCGCGGATCAACACCGCGCCTGGCTGCCCTTTCGGTTCGGTTACAAAATTCAGCATCTCGTACATCCCATAAATAAAGTAGACATAGGCGACGCCCGGTTCACCGAACATCACTGTCGTCCGCGGCGTCTCCCCTCGGGAGGAGTGCGAAGCCGGATCACCGCCGCGGTAAGCTTCGGTTTCGACGATTCGTCCGGCGGTCACCCGAGACTTCGGGTCTTCGAATGGCTCCTTCGGATTCGAGCGGACAATCAGAATCTTGCCCAGGAGCTCTCGAGCGACATCGAGAGTATCGCGGCCATAAAATTCCGGAGCAAGAACCCGCGACTCAGCCTTGCCCGATTCGATCCCTGACCAGCTGATTGACCAGTTTTCCATCGGCACGACCTTGGATTTTCGGCATCAGGAGTTTCATCACGTTTCCCATGTCCTTCGGGCTCGCCGCTTTAGCCTCGGTAACGGCCCAGTCGATCAGTGTGCGAAGCTCAGATTCTTCCATCTGAGCGGGCATGAAGGACTTCAGGAAATTCAGTTCGGCTGTTTCCTTGGCGACAAGATCTTCGCGTCCGCCCTGTCGAAACTGATCGATCGAGTCCTGACGCTGCTTCATGGAGGAAGAGATGATTTTCTGCACGCCCGCGTCGTCGAGATCGACTCGATCATCGATTTCTTTTTTTCTTATCGCGGCATGAAGATTTCGAACGAAAGCCAGCGTTTCTTTATCACCGGACTTCATGGTGGCTTTCATCTGTTCGGCGAGGCGTTCTTTAATGGTCGGCATCGAGGAGCCCCTTTCCAGATCGGGTAGGTTAAAAGAAAAGCGGAGATCGAACGCCGGAAAACCCGAACGCGATCTCCGCTAAAAACTCACGGCTCAGGACCGGCTGGGACGACCTTTTTTTACAAGGCGTTTGCGAGCGGCCGCATCCTTCTTCTTGCGCTTTACGGAGGGTTTTTCATAGGCCTCGCGTTTGCGGACTTCCGAAAGGATGCCTGCTTTTTCACACTGCTTTTTGAACTTCTTCAGGGCGGCTTCGAACGAGTCGCCATCACGAATTACGATTCCAGGCATTGATTTCACCCCCTTTCGAAATGGTAAGAGTTGAGAGTTCTTTGCTTATCCGGCTTTACCCGAAAAAGCCAGTATGAAGTCTTGAAGTTGGGGGTGCTATTCAACGCCCTGCGCGCGATCTTCCGGCCAGAGGGCGACGATCATTCCGCCACCTCCGGCTCCGGTCAGCTTAGCGGCGAGTGCGCCATTTTGAAGAAGGTCTTCTTCCAGGTGTCTGGCTTCGTTCGGAACGAGCCCCCAGGAATAAAAGCATTCCTGAGCCTCCTTCATTGCCCGGGCGATCAGCTCGAGCCCTTTCTGTCCGAGGTCCGGAGACTCGGAGCGATCGTAGAGAACTAAGCCTTCGAGAGCATTGCGGGAAGCCGCTCCCATTGCCTCATCCACTTGCATCGCGAGAACCGGGCGTTCCTGCCGGAATTGTTCAACCTGCATAATGCATTGGCTTGTCCGGGCGCGCAGCCCGGTGTCGTGGAACGTGAATCGGGGCAAGTGCTTGATGCCGAGCAGCTGAGGTTCCCGGCCGCGGACAAACGTGATCGGCTGGCCGGAGGCGATGACGGAGACGTCCATGCCACTGCTTTGGCCGTGGAAGCGGTGTTCTAATTGGGTTGCGAACTCAAGCCAGCTTTCCTTTGCGATCGAGAGAGGTTCCGAGAACCATTTTGTCAGCGCGACACAAAGCGCGGCTGAGGAGCCAAGCCCCGCCCCTTCCGGGATCGTGCTTTCTATTTCGAGCGTTCCTTTCGGGCGCAGAAAGGATTTTCCTTCCCCCTGCCAGTGGTCTTCGACTGAATTCAAGAGCTCTTGGATGAGATTTTGGGCCGAAGCGGGAAGCACACTCAAGCCGTCTAGTCGATCCTCAGACGGCCTGAATTTCAAACAGAGTGATTTTTGAGTGAGCGGAATCGCGACCGCCGTCCCGCCTCGAAGTACGGAATGTTCTCCCGCGAGAACCCATTTTCCGCAGACGCGTGTTTCGAATGCCCGCCACATCAGAAAATCCCCTCCGGCTCAGCGCCGGTCCCGGGTTGATCCTCGAGGATCGACCAGCCCGCGAACTGCTTCTTGAGGCGTTCGCGCCATTGCGCCGCGCGGGATGCTTCGACCGTGACGTGGATATTCGGTCCAGCGTCCATCGTCACAATGGGGCCGAAGCCTACAGTCGCTATATCGCGAGCAAACCACTGGAGGGCTTCGATTGTGCCGGGCTGCCAATAAGAAAAGGGCTCGGGAGAAGTGTGAAACAGCGAGTGCATCTCCCAGGCTTCAGACCAGGCCAGGCGAGAAATGCATTCGAGATTTCCTTCTTTGAGAGCCGTTCTGAGTTCGTTCGTACGAGCTGTCGTCCGGGCGATTCGGCCGTCCCAAAGGGGCGACGACTTGATCCGGCGATGGGCTTCGCTGGACGACACGCTCTTTTTTTCCTGTGAAACCAAGAGAACGAAATGAACAAGGGACGGAAGCGCGCTTTTCAGCGACTCCGTGGCTTCTCCGTTCCACAGGACCCAAGGTCCCTCAAAAGATCGGCACGAGCTTCCCGAACCCTGGCGCGAAATCGCCGCGAACGCGCGGCGGAGACCGGGGTCTTTCCATGCGCGTTCGAAGGTGTCCCTTTCGCGCGAGAAGGCGAGGGCGACCGCGGCGGTGATCGCGGCGAAGCTCGAAGCGCTCGAGGCGATTCCGGAAGCTTCGGGAAACGTATTGGCGGTTTTCAAGCTGAGCGTCCGCGGGCCTTCGCCCAGGACGGGGACACCATGACGACTCAGGATTGCCGGCGCCGCGAGCGCCACTCGATGGGCGTGCTCAACGGCGCGCTCCATGCCGTGCCGTGAAAGCGACGGAACACGTGCCTCGTACGGCGGCGAGGTCTTGATGCGAGGGGGTTCGGGAATCCAACGAATCGTGAGATCGGAATCGCTTTGCGCCGCGAGGTCGCTGAGTTCGGCGTAGGAGCAGAGCGCATCCAGGGTGAGAGAGAGACTCGGGTTTTCCGGAATATTCAAACCGTGATCTTTCTTTCCCATGTACTTGATGAGGGCGATATTCGAGGGCGCCCGGGCGATGTGGGTGCGGGTCATCATGGTAGCTCCTCGTGAGTCGCGAGAATTCCCGGTTCGCGGTTCAGTCCCGCCGACGCGAGATGGAGTCCCCGGGCCTTTGCGATCGCGATGATTTCAGGGTGAACTGGCTTCGACGCCAGAACGAGAACCGCATCGGCGAGGAGCGCGCCCGCTCCCTTGACGCCAAGCACGCCCGGAATTTGGCCGAGCGCTTCGCGATCCTGTGTGGCGGCCTTGGACTCCAGGCCGGCTTGATTGAGAACAGCGGCATAGCTACTCATGGCAGATCCGAGTTTTACCGCGTCGTTTTCACGAATGGCTTCGATTCCTCCGGTAAGCGGAGTCATGAGTTGAAGGAGAAATGAAGAATTCTCCTGAAAAAGGCTCCTTCGTGCCAGCGTTTGCAGATGCTCGTGAGTGATGACCTTTCGGCCGGATTGCGCTGTGGCCGTGAACACGAGGAGCTTCGACCAGTCGAAAGCATCCCAAAGGTCTTCGCAAACCAGATCGCCCTGAAAGCGGATCACGCCGCCGTGCCATTGAGCAACGAGATCCGCTCCGCTCGGCGGGACCGGGCTTTCGGCCGTGAGGTCCCGATATTTTCGCCAGACGGATTGCCATGAATCATTCACGCCGTGAAGAGCGGCGTAGAGAAGGGCAAACTGAGCGGTCGAAGCGCCGAATCCGCCGTTCCCGCTGAACGGGTCAAAAAATTCGAATACCCTCTTTTCGTCACGGGCAACGGAATTCAAGAAACGTCCCGCCGGGCTTTCGGGGTGGAAGACCTCGGCAGGTCCGGTTCCGCAAGGACGCAATTCGAACCGCGGACCGAGCGAAGCAACCACGGCTGGCAGAGCGCCGAGAACCGCGTACTCTCCAAGGACGAAAACCTTGCCTGCAATCGAGTAACTCACTCCGGCAGCTTTAGAGTACCGCTGCGCTGTGTTCTCCGACACGGATTGCCTCGAGAATTTCTTTTGCACGGGTCAGGTTGATTCGTTTTTCGACTTTGAGAACTTCCGCGAGTCGGTCGCGAACTTCGGCGATTTCGTGAATCTCGGCTCCGGCTGCGATCGCGAGATTCGCGGCATGAAGCTGCATGTGGCCTTTCACGATTCCAACGGTCGCGAGTGCTTTCAGCGCGCCGAGGTTTTGCACAAGCCCGACTGCCGCGCAGATCCTGGCGAGATCTTCGGCCTTTGAAATTTTGAGCATCTTGAGCGCGATCGGCGCGAGGGGGTGGAGCCGCGTGACGCCGCCGACGATCCCGACCGCGAGGGGAACTTCGATTTTGCCGACCAGATCGGTGCCTTCCATGTGCCAGGCCGTTACGGGCTGGTAACTTCCTTTTCTGGCGGCATACGCGTGAACGCCGGCCTCGACGGCCCGCCAGTCATTTCCCGTGGCGATCAGAATCGGATCGATCCCGTTGAGCACGCCTTTGTTGTGGGTGGCGGCGCGATAAGGATCGGCCTGCGCAAAGAGCGTTGCCTCTTCGATGCCCTTTCCGACGGTCGGGTCGACATCACGGACGATGACTTCGGCAACGGCGAGTTTGGTGTCCACGAGATTCGAGAGGATGCAGAGGCCGACTCGCTCTCCGCTGATCTCCTCGACTCTGGGCTTGAGGGCTTCGCAAACCTGATTGATGAGGTTGGCTCCCATCGCGTCGCATGGATCACAGAGGATGTGGAGGACGAGCATGGTCCCGTCTTCTGAAGGGCGCTGAACCTCGCGGATCGCGATATCGTGAACGCCTCCGCCGCGTTCCACGAGGGAGGGAATGCAGGCGTTGGCGAGCCCCATCAGGACTTCGCGTTTTTCGTGGAGCGCGCGGCGCGCGTGCGTGACGTTGCGGACATTCGGGAGCTGAACCTGGCCGATAATGAGGGAACCTTTGGAATAGGTTCTGATGCTGCCTTCGCGCCGGATCCACTTTGCGGTCGCGCTCGCGGCGGCGATAATGGAGGTTTCCTCGACGGCCATGGGGATGAGGAGATCGCGGCCATCAATGGTGAAATTCGTCGCGACTCCGAGCGGAATCGGAAAATAGCCGATCACGTTTTCGATGAGGTGTTCCGCGATGTCGAGCGAAAGGGTCTTTTTGCCCGAGATGGTGTCGACCTCGTTCTGAGTCAATTCGCAGAGATCCTGCACCCGGCGCAGGCGTTCCGTACGTGAGATCCGGTGAAAGCCCTCGGTCAAATGGCGCTTCGTCTCCATGCGTTCTCCTTGTTTTTGAGTTCAGACGCGGTTTTACACCCTGTACAAAACAGCGCAACCCGTAATTCGTATTCCTGCTGCTCCATCCAGCGGTCCAATATCGCTGGCCCGGCGAGCGCGGCCGCGAGGGCTGGCTGCGCGTAACCGATGCGATCGGCTCCGAGTGCGATCAGCTTTGCCGCGTCAAGGCCGCTCCGAACGCCTCCCGAGCCCCAGATTTCGGTTTTCTTTAAAAGAATCTCCCGGGCGGAAATGACGGAATCGGCGGTCGGTTCGCCCCAAGTGGCGAATGTCCGGGCAGCCGAGGCCCTGATGCTGGTTGGTTCCGCGCGAGCTCCTTCGATTCGAGCCCAGTGAGTGCCCCCGAGCCCGCTCACATCGACGGCGGAGAGTGCGACTCCGCGGAGCTTCTCAAGGGTAGTGCGCGAAAAGCCGCAACCGGTCTCTTTCAGGATCACGGGAATCGGGCACTTTTTGCATAAAGTTTCGAGATCGTGCAGAGCCCCTTTGAAATGAGGCGTGCCTTCCGCCTGAATGGCCTCCTGGAGCGGATTCGTATGCACAACGAGGCCGGCAGGGCGCAGCTTCTGGATCAGTTCATCGAGTTTCTCGGTCGAAATCGTCGAAAGTTGCGAGATCCCGATATTCGCGAAAACCATTAAGTCTGGAAATTCATTTCTGAAATGGCCCCAATCATCAGGGTTGTAAGAAGAGGATTCGGGAACATTCGAGTCGAGATCGCGACGTTGAGAGCCTAATCCGAGCGCCCAGCCGCGATCGCTGCAGACGCTCCCAAGCGTACGGTTGATTGCCGCGGATTCAGAATGTCCGGCGGTAATCGCCGCCACGAAAAAAGGCGTTCTTGTCGCCTGGCCAAAACAACGGGAATCGAGGCAAACTTCTTCGAGGTCGAGTTCGGGAAGAGCGTCGTGGTTCAGGTGAATGGAAGACAAACCGGTCAGTGCCGTCGCCTGATTTTTTTCATCAAGGGCGAGGCGCACGTGATCCTGCTTTCGTCCTTCAAACTGCTGGATATCCATAGGGCCGAGAACCTACATCATTTTGGGATTGGAAGCGATATTAAAGTTGACGAATTAGGTCTGGTTGGTGATTCCGGCCCCTCAGCTTTTGGAAGAGTAATTTTTATCTGAACGGGATACCCTAAAGGGTGGGATTTAAGAGCAAATAGTCATTATTCATGAGGATCATGTCAACGGGGCACTCTATTTTTTATCGCTTTCGTTTTCGGATGCGCCGCCATGGGCAGGAATTCGTGGTCTTGGCCACGGGAGGCCGTTTTCGGCCGCTATTGCTCATGGGGGTCATTGTTCTCGTAGTCACGCAGATGGTCGCGCTTTCGCCAGCCCAGCTTGAGGAAAACCCGTCGGCTCCCGCACTGATCGAACCCGAGGCTTTACTGCATGAGGAGTCCGACACGGTCGCCACGGGTATTCCGAAAGGAAAGATTCCCGAATACAGCGTTGATCAGTTTGATTATGTTTCGACCGTTGAAAGCGTCAAACAGTGGCACCTCATTGCCGAACGCGCTTTCCTGTTCAACGAAAACAAACTGGTTCACGCAAGGCAGGTCAAAGCTTTCCTGTTTGATCCGGATGGAAAGACCACCGTGGTTACCGGAAAAGAAGCCAAGTACTTCATGAATCAGCGCGACCTCGAGATTTTCGGTGAAGTTCACGCGGTATTCCCGGATGGTTTTGAGTTGACCAGCGAATACCTGCGTTATCAGCCGAACGAGCGGAAAATAGAAATTCCCGTGCAGTACATCGTAAATGGCGGGGGCAAGCAGAGCGATGGACAGGTGATCCGGTTCCAAAGCATGGGGCTGGATTTCGCGATGGCTCGCTCAAAGATCGTCCTGCCGAAGGACGTTCAGTTCAGTCTGGCGAGATCTCAACCGGGATCGGCCGTCTCAGCGGCTCGTGAACACGCGCCCGCGCCTGCCAAAGGAAAAGAAGAGGTCACGACTATTCAATCAGATCATTGCGTCATTGAACGCGACAAGCAGCTTGCGCATTTCACGATGTTCGCGACGCGGCCTTTGGATACCCGTTTCGTTCGCATTTCGCAGCCGACCATGATTTCCCGGTCGCGAAGAGCTGATCTGAATTACGGTGATTACACCAAAATCCTGCAATACATGAGCGCGCACGAAGATGTGCTGATCAAAGAGGTTGCGGAAACGGACGAGCGGCTCGCGAATTCGAAACCGCGAAAGAAGCAGAACTCGCGAGAGGACGGGAGGGAGGCTGCCGAACAGCATTCGTTGCGCTACGCGACCAGCAGCCGCGCCGATTTTGATTCGCGTCGGGATATCATTGTGCTTTCCGGGTTCCCACAGGTATATCAGGATAATGATACGGTTACGGGAGACGTGATTCTCCTGCATCGTGATACAGACATCGTGGAGGTCGAGAACAGTAATGCCTTCAGTCAAGGGAACTGAACACGCGCCCGTCGTGAATTTGCTTCAGGCGGTCGAACTCAAGAAGGCCTACAAAGGGCGAAGGGTCGTCGAGGGCGTCAGTTTCGAAGTTCGTGCCGGCCAGGTCGTCGGCCTTCTCGGGCCAAACGGTGCCGGGAAAACGACATCGTTTTACATGGTTGTGGGTTTGATTCGAGCTGACGAAGGCCAAGTTCTTCTGAACGGCCAAGATATTGCCGATTGGCCGATGCATAAACGAGCTCAGAACGGGATCGCCTATCTCCCGCAGGAGGCTTCTGTCTTTCGGCGGATGACAGCTGAAGAAAACATCCTGACGGTGCTTGAAACTCTCCCTTTGACGAGCGCCGAAAGGCATGACCGGTTAACCCGCCTGCTCGACGAGTTCAACCTGAACGGGATCGCCAAACAGAAGGCGTACACGCTCTCGGGAGGCGAGCGGCGGCGCGTCGAAGTCGCTCGAGCGTTGGCCCTGAATCCGGTATTTCTTTTGCTAGATGAGCCTTTTGCTGGAATAGATCCCATAGCTGTCAGTGATATCCAAAGAATGATTCAGGTGCTAAAAAAGCGGCAAATCGGGGTATTGATTACTGACCATAACGTACGAGAAACCCTGGAAATTTGTGATTTGGGATATTTGCTGAATAGTGGTAAAATTTTTGAAAAAGGGACTCCCAGCGAGATTGCAAATAGCCGTACGGCACGGGAGACTTATCTTGGTGAGAATTTTCAATTTTAGAGCAGGGCAAAGTAGACAAAAAAAATCATGGCATTAGAAATCAAACAAAGCCTCAGATTAAGCCAGCAGTTGGTCATGACGCCGCAGCTGCAGCAAGCGATCAAGCTGCTTCAGTTGAATCGGATGGAGCTGGCCGAGGTCGTCAACCAGGAGATGATGGAAAATCCTGTCCTGGAAGAGCTTGCCGAAACGCCCGAAGGGGAGAATCAAACTCCCGCCGACGCGACCGCTGAAAACGCGGATCCCGAAGCCGAGCAGCGTCGGGACGAGGAATCTTTCGTAAAAGAGAAGCCGCAGGAAGAACAGCTGGTCGCTGGCAAGGATGACTTCAATTGGGAATCGTACGTCGAGGAGTTCAACTCGAGTTCGAGCTCGGCGCCCTCGATGCGCGAAATCAACGAGGAGCTTCCCAGCTTTGAGAATGTCCTGACGAAAACCACGTCTCTTGAAGATCACCTGGCCTGGCAACTTTCGATGGTTACCATGACGGATGCCGAGAAGAAGCTCGGTGAATTGATTATCGGGAATCTTTCGGATGACGGATACCTGAACGCGAACCTCGAAGATGTCGCCAAAGAAGCGAAAATCGAACTGGAGGACGCGGAAGAGGTTTTGAAAATCATCCAGAATTTCGATCCTCTTGGCGTGGGTTCGCGCAACCTTCAGGAGTGCCTCGCGATTCAGGCCAAATTCATGAACCCGCGCCAGCCTTTGGTGGAACAGATTATCGAGCATCATCTGGGTGATCTCGAACGCAAGAACTATCAGTCGGTCGCGAAGGCGCTAGGTGTCCCTCTCGATAGAATTATTGAAGCAACCCGTCTCATCTTGGAGTTCGAACCGAAGCCCGGGCGTTCCTTTCATGCGAGTGACACTCAATATATTACGCCTGATATTTACGTGTATAAGGTCGCCGAGGAATTCGTCATCGTTCTGAACGAGGACGGGATGCCGAAGCTCCGAATTTCGCCTTATTACAAAAACATCCTAGCTGCGGCGCAAAAAGATCAGAACAAGGTGACGAAGGAATACGTGCAGGACAAGCTGCGTTCCGCCGTATGGTTGATCCGTTCGATCCATAATCGGCAAAAGACGATCTATAAGGTGACCGAGGCCATCGTGCGTCGCCAGCGTGATTTTTTCGAAAAGGGCGTTCAGCACCTTAAACCCATGATCCTGAAGGATGTCGCGAACGATATCGGGATGCATGAATCCACTATTTCACGCGTAACTACGAATAAATTTGTTCACACGCCGGTCGGGATCTTCGAACTCAAATACTTTTTTAATTCCAGTATTAATGCCGCTGACGGAAGCGACTCTCTTGCCAGTGAGGCAGTAAAGGAGAAGATCCGTCAGATGATTCAGAAAGAAGATCCAAAGAATCCGCTTTCCGATCAAAAAATCGTCGAATTGCTGCGGGCCGACAATATTGACATTGCCCGGCGAACCGTGGCGAAATATCGAGACATGCTGGGCATCCTCTCGTCGGGGAAGCGCAAAAAGATTATCTGACGGGGACCATGCTCGAAAGCGTTCAATTGCTTGTGATGCCGAAGCCAAACGGCCGATGTCATAAGCTTACAACGGAGAGTGATCATGGATTTTCATATCAGCTTCAGAAACATGGATACGAGCCAGGCTTTGCAGGTTTACACCAAGGAAAAATCTGAAAAGCTGAAAAAATATTTCAATGGCCGAATTTCGGTTACTTGGAATTTTTCGGTGGAGAAGCTGACAAAAGTCGCGCATTGCCGACTGGTCGGAAACAACATGGATTATTTTGGAGAGGCCGCGACGGATGACCTCCATTCCTCGGTTGACCACGTCGTCGAGAAAATCGAAAAGCAGCTTAGAAAGCACAAGGAAATCGTGAAGGATCACCTTCACAAGGCCGCAAAGGTGCCGCTTCCGCCGATCGAGGAATAGTTAATCAATCCTTCAGCCGAACGGCTGAAAGGCGCCCGTCATCAAGTGCGATGAAAAGAGCTCGGGAAACGGGAACAAAGCGGAAGGCTGCCAGATAGGCGCCCTGTTTTGTGTCGAGCGGAATCTCCCAATCGAGTTCGCCGTCATGCCTGTATAGCCGAAGGTGACTGTTTCGCACCGCCGATTGCGTGTCGAAGGCGATCGCGACATGATCTTCGAATACCTGCATGACGGATGAGTATTCGGCGGCGGAGTCGGCTCGCTCGCGCCAACCTTCTTCGAGGTTCGTTACCCTGTAGGAATTCACGTACTGCCCCTCTGCGGTGTTGCCGTAGGTGAGAACGGAATTTCCGGATGGGGTGATTTCAATTTGTTCAAACAGGGCCCGAGCCGGTCCCTTGGCGGGTGCTGTTCCGGGGCTGCCGGCCGTGCGTTCGCCCGCAAGGCGACCGGCAGCATCGAAAACAGCTATTTTCTGGATCGGATTGGGTCCGCGGGTCAGAAAAATAACCGCAACTTTAGGTTCGGGTCCCGAAGAAACCGAGACATCCTGAATTTCTCCTTCGAGTTTTTTCCGCCACCTCGAATGAAAATCCGGACCAATCAAAATGAGCTGACCTCGCGTCAGCGCCATCGCGACATTCCGTTCATCTTCGGACACCTTCAGCGCAAGAACGTCGGGGACCTGTTCCGCGGCCCCCATCGTGCCGATCGGGAAGGAAAGAATTTTTTTGCCGTTCCAGCCAAAGACCTCGAACGCGACATCGGAGTCGGCGTCTTCATCGTGATAGCACAGGATTTTTTTGGATCGGTTCAGCGGAATCGGCTTGCACATGGCTTCCGTGGACCAGCGGGACCAGCGTCGCGCGCCTGATGTTGAAATTCCAATCAGCTGGTTCTCGTAATTCGAAAGAACGAGGAGCTTGCCGTCGTCTGAAATGGCTTGCGTGCGAATCGGTGATTTAAGGATTTCCTTGCGGAGAGTGCGTCCCGTTCGATCGAGAAGGATCATCTGATAGCGGCGCGAACCGGTTCCAGACTCCCGATCGGGTGCGGTGGCCATCAGGATTCTTCGGCCGTTTTTTGAAACGTTCAGGTCCGTGATGAAGCCGTCAAACCTGCGCGACCAGCGCTCTGAAAAGGATTTGCGCGGATTTTTGGCCGAAACCTGAGGAGCGGGATCATTTTGAGCCGTGGTGGCGCGCCCCGCCGAGGCGCAACCCACGAAGGCGGTGCAGAATATCACGAAAAGATTGCGGGCTTTGATCATCGCGAGCGTAATGCTACAGTACCTCCAATCGGATTACCAATGCGGATCGCCATTCTTTCCAGAAACAAGAACCTCCACAGTATTCGTCGGCTGCTTCAGGAAGCACGAAAGGTGAAGCTCCACTGCGATGTGATCGATCCCCTCGACTGCCAGCTTGCGGTTGATGGGAAGAAAAGCTGCATTCTCATCGGTAATGAGGTTTTGCCCCGTTACGACGTGGTTCTCCCCCGAATCGGTGCTTCGATAACGGATTACGGGATCGCGGTCGTGAAACAATTTGAAGGGCAAGGGACCGTCACCGTCAACAGTTCGAAGGCGATCGCCGAGTCGCGGGATAAAATGAGTTGCCTTCAGGTGCTTTCAAACGCGGGTCTTCGCGTGCCTAAGACGGTTCTCACCCGGAACACCCGGGGCGGCATGAAGGCCGCGATCGAGCGGGTGAACGGCATGCCTGTTGTTCTCAAGATATTGAAGGGAACGCAGGGCCTCGGAGTCATGCTGGTCCACAGCCCCGTTTCGCTGGGGTCCGTCATGGAAACCTTCCATGGGCTGGATCAGGAGGTCATCATCCAGCAATTCATCGCCGAGGGTGCCGGCCGTGATTACAGGGCTTTCGTGATCGGTAACCGCGTTGCCGCCGCGATGATGAGAACGGCGCCCGAAGGTGAGTTTCGCACGAATATCCATCGCGGAGGTGAGGGGAAACTCGTGAAGCTCCCGAAGAACTTCGAGCGAGCCGCGATCCGGGCAACAAAGGTTTTGGGACTTCAGATTGCCGGGGTGGATCTCATGGAGAGCCGGTCGGGGCCTCTGGTGATTGAAGTCAACAGTTCGCCGGGTTTCGAAGGAATTGAGCGCGCGACGGGCCTGAATATCGGCGCCGCGATCATTAAACACATGCGGTCCATGAAACGAAGAGGCTGATTATCCCTTGGCCAGTTTCGCGTATCGGCTGCGAGCCTTCCGTTTTGCGGTGCTCGGGGTCTTTTTCTGGAAGGCGCCTATCGTAAGGCAACCGTAAATTTTTTTGACCAGCATGGATTGCACTTGCGCGCCAAGCTCATCAATGACGGCGCTTTCAAGAACATGGGGTACAATAATGTTCATTTTTCGGAGGTAAGTGAGGTAATCTAGAATTACATTTCCGATAAAGGTCTTCCGGTCTGATTCGGAGTCCTGAAAATTGAGCAGGT